>JAOZRP010000216.1 GCA_029940125.1 bacterium | reverse complement strand
GTGCCGGGTTGTTCCAGCCGGTGAACAGTAAAAAATAAAAGGTTTGTATTCCATGATGTTTTCTCCCCTGTCCTTGAATAATGAAAATTTTTGCAAGAAACCCGCTGCAAAAACCTTCTAAGTCTGCAGTAGCACAAGCAAAGAGATACTTCAAGCCCGTCAGCATGCTTGACCTGCTCCTGTTAGTGTGATACCACGTTTAAAATTAAAACATAGTTTATATAACCTGAATCAAGCTATTAGCTTTTTTGCAGTTAGCTATTAGTTAAATGATTACATAACATTAACCATTACAAGCTTTCACCCTTCGGGTGTTGGTTCTCATAAATGTAAAGCCTTGATTTTTCAAAGCTAAACGCTAATAGCTAACGGCTAATCGCTCAACTTAGGTATAATAAACATTATCAGGGTTATGTTGAAATCGCCTGTTGGGCTCTCGCGTTTAGAAAAGTTATCGTAGCGGGTAAACTTTTGACGGCCACTATTCATCAAAAGCATAATAAGGGGAAAATCATGAAAGAAACGAACGCAAAAAAACGCTTTTTTATAAACATCGCTGTTTTCATTTTTCTGGTTGTTTTGCTCATGGTTTCTCCTGCTTTGACTGCTCAGATGATGCAGGGCGCCGTCCGGAGCCGCACCGCTGAACCGGCAGTGACCGCGGTTTCTCCTTCCCGGGCTGAAACCGCTGAAGAGGCCGCTTCCCCGGGCAGTGTCAGGATGATGACCCCACAAAGGTCTCCCAAGAGAGATGTCCACCCCGTGGTTCCCGGTGCCATTCTCAACGTTACGATTAACGTGCAGCAAGAGCCCGGGAATATAAAAGCAAGAAACCACCAACTGAAAACCCGACTTGATATCCGTTGGCAGCGTAAGGGAACTTTTCCCGCGCGCGTTGACATTTTCCTTCATCCCTACCGGAGCGCTGGCAGAAAGCTCTGTTTGAAGCGCAATGTTGTCAATAACGGCCATGTCACGGTCCCCGTTCCCGGCACAATCAACAGTAAACAGACGTATATCGTTCGGGTTCAGTCCCATGACGAGAAGGTTTATGGGGACAGCAAATCATTTTCCTTTTCGCCAAAAGCATCCGTAAAGGTGAAAGGACATTCCAGGGCCGTAGCAGCTGACCGTCACGCCAGGGGCAGCGGCGTGGCCGCCACCCCCATCAGTATTCCACGCACGGCGGATTCCGCCACCAGTAAAAAAACGCCCACAATCCGTGCCAAACAGGTCAAGCTCGATCCGGGGATCGGACCGAACATGCCTACCAATATGGCACAGTCCGAAAAATTAACGAAAAAGCGACACATAAACAAGAAATTAAATCTTCTGAATCCCACAACTTACAATTCAGGACCAGGTGGAGGAGGGGGATCGGCACCCACGGGCGGAGGAACATGGGGATACGATATTGCCTGCTCCGTGGGACGTGTGAACGGGGTCGTTCCAATAAATAAAAAAACACGAAAAATTTCAATCAAAATCAAAAACAACGGCTTATGGAAGACGCCGTCATTCAAGGTAGGCCTCGGTTTACAGGGCAAGGCCAAGATTGGGGTGCCTTCAAGCTGGCTCAAAACGGCAACCGTTATCAGGGGAGGGATTTATAACGGCCATTACATCTACATCGACTTCAAACTGCCTCAGGAGATCACGGAAAAAACAATCCTTGTGGCAGGAGTGGACATTGCCGCTGAACTTCAGGAAAAGAACGAGAATAACAACTACTCAAAAGCAATTAGAATAGCTTTTGTTACAGATGAAAAATACATGGGTGGCACGACTATGCCGGATATCATCCCTTCTGTCGAAACACATGACGGCATATACTCCGGAGATGGCCAATCCCTGGAGATTGCAATATGGAACAATTCTAAAACAGAAGCGAGAGATTTCAAGGTTGGATTCTGCCAATTTGATCAAGCAGCTTCTAAAAGTACTTCTAAATGGTTGGGGACCAAAAAAATTCCGATTCTTGGTCCCCACAATAGTATGCTTGTTTCGATTCCATGGAAGGTCCACACTTTGGATAAGAGTCTTAAATTTGTAGCCGTGGCGGATATCGATCAAAACATCAGTGAAGGGAAGATTGGGGAAAAAAACAACAAGACGCAGCCATTTATCTACCAGACAGGGATTAAAACACTCCCTCCCCCGATACAGGGTCCCCCTCTGAACGGCTTTACAGTATACGGCCCCGGCAACGAGAGCCACGACTCTTTCAGGAGTGATCAGAACACAGTGGTTCGCATTTTTTTCAAGGTCGAAAACAGTATCCGCAATGATCCCAAAGAACTCCGTCTCATGGGTGATTATATCAAAATCTCCCTGGTGAAAATGGATGGCAAGGAAAAACTAATCATCGCTGAAAAAGCCTATTTCAGCAAAAAATATGTTTCTAATAGCTGGTCCTGGAAAATTCCTTCCACACTTCCCATGGGGAAATATCGCATCCGCATCAGCTCCATAGATGGGCATTATCAAGGTTTCAGTGCTCCCATCTCAATCTGGTCACCCGCTGAAGCAGCGCTCCAGACTGCGAATCCGGTTGAACATGGCCCAACCCAGGTTCCAAAACCCTTGAAGCCGAGCAAATCGATTAAACCCAGAAAGCGGAACGGGCCGGGTGAACCGCCTGATGGAATAATACCGGTGCAATTCAGTCAATGGAAAATTAAAAAGCTTATTCCACATGTGGTAACTTTTACAACAGGAACCGGACCTTATGCCCGACTGGATTCATTAGAAATTATGCTTCAATATAACGTCAATAAACCGTTTAAGTTTTCACTCCTTGGACCGGGCGCTGATTATCACCCGGACGCTGCGTGGTCATACGTCGAACCTAGTATCTTTATCCAAGCTGACTTGAACAAAAGAAGGATCTTCGGCGATGCCAACCACGATTTTACCGGATATCCATGGCAGCAATATTTCGGCATCGAATACCAGCTCTCCAGGTTTCACTTTCCCAAAGGAATACAGCCCGCAGGTGTTCACACAATAATTCTGAAGGCAGAATTTGAAGGCGTTAGTATTGTCCACGGTGTTGAGGTTATAGGGGAAATCAAAGGAACGCACAAAAAATGCCATGTGCGTTATCATCCTCATGTGGATGTAGCAGTAAAAGCCAGTTCTTTGGGTAGAGGATACGCAAGCGATGATCTTTCCTATGTTTTTTCCCCGCCATCTTGTTGGAAAATAATTGACATGGTGCACTGGGCTCGCGTCTATCCGAATATACAGCGAGCCATTTTCCCTCCGGGAATGTGTCGCTGACAAGATTATGGTGTATGGAGGCCAAAGCCTGTTCCTGCAACCTGTAGGGGCGCGGAGCCTTCCCCTTGTCCGTTTGGACCGCCGCATGCTTCGGATAGTCGAGATTTTATGATTGATGATATCGTTGCAAATTTCCCCCCAAACCTTCATCCCCAAACAAGGAGATTCTCATGAAAGGACTCAGCCAATCCGCCTGTGCGCTACTTCAAGTTTTCATCCTCATCCTTATATGTGCCTTTGTCCTTAGCGTGCCCGCCTCTGCTGCCCAAATGATGCAGGGAACCGGTCGGAGCCGGACCGCCTCACCGGTGGTGACCACGGTTTCTCCCTCCCGGGCCGAAACTGCTGTAACCACCCCGGCCTCCACCCGTCACGTCCGAGGTGGCGGCGTGGCCGCTACGCCGATCAGCATACCACGGCCGATCAAACCCTCGAAGGCTTCATTAAATAAAATTGCGAAATGCGATTTGATCTCCCTTGATAAAAATGTGATGCATATCCGCATGCGGTATAAAGTTGATGCATCCATTGTCGGTAAATGTAGTGCCGGTGCATCGCTGTATGATCTAAATCTTCGAGATCTCAATGCCCGCTGCAAAGCAGTCCGGATCCAGAAATCGCCCGAAGGAAGTGTTGATGTTTATCTTGTTTTGCCTGCAAAGCCGTTTAAATCCGCGACCCTGGGAACGTTTTTAATGCATTCCCGTAAAGTTGTTACAAAGAAATATTTCAAGTTTCCGTTTGTGTGGGATGGTCAACACGGCAGGATCGTTGCACCGTCAGTCATCAGGAATAGAGGGCAAACAACGGCACAAACGGCATCCAGGCAAAAACAAACAGGGCTTTCCAGGTCGCAGATAAATCATCTTGCCAAAATTAATCAGCGTTTAGAACATGGACTTCTTGTTGGTTTAGATCCGGGCCTGGGACCGTAAAGAGAGATGCACAAATACCGAAGAGAAATGTTCGTTTATTACCTGTTTAAATCCATGGTTCGGCAGCAGCCTGCTTTTTCACGGAGAAAATGAGGCCGGCAAAGGGGCAAGTGGAGCCCGGCAGGAAATTTGTTTCGTAAACTGGCTGGGTCACCGTCAGCCTTAGGGCTGCAGGCTTCCCTCTTCCCGCCTGCAGACCCGGTCGGTGAGGAATAGCCCGTGACCCATGTTTCAATCCACGCCCCCGCGTGGGGGGCGACCGGCATAGTCCCTACCAGCCCGCCCAGATGATGCGTTTCAATCCACGCCCCCGCGTGGGGGGCGACGGAAAGCTGGCTTCCACCGTGTCCGGATCGGACGCCAGTTTCAATCCACGCCCCA
>JAOZRP010000564.1 GCA_029940125.1 bacterium | reverse complement strand
TTTTTATCCCACTCGAAGTTTTCTTTTCTTTACCCCAAAGCCACGGAGTTGCTCCATTGACAGGCCTCGGCATAGAGACGGGGAATAACTGCTTCATCAATTCCCAGGCGCTCGGCAATGGTAGCAATGGAAGACCATCGTCCCTGTTCATAGGCAATGCTGAGAGCCAGAAAACCGGCCAGCTTCCCTTTTTTGCGGACCAGGGCAGTCACCAGATTTTCCGACAACGGCAACTTTTCCATCACCTTCGCCATCGGCTGATCAACGATCACATCAATCAGGGAAAACATGCCGACGGTAAAAAGCTCCGAAGTCTTCAGCTGATACTTGCTCTCCCTGCCCAGCAGTTCACAAAATTTACCCCGAATGCAGGACAAACTGATCAATTCATGGGGCTTTCCTTCGGCAAGCTCGGTAATCGCCATCAAAGACATGAATCGCCGCAGTTCGTCTCCACCCATGTAAACCAAGGCCTGCTTAATAGATGAAATCTCATTGGGCTTGGCAAAAAAGGGAGAATTGATGTAACGCAGCAACTTGTAGGATATGCCGACATCCCTGCTGATCAGGGTTTCCAAGGTGTTAAAATCATAATCCGGTTGATTGATTTCAGCAATAATCTGCAGTTGGGCTATCTGGGAAGAAGGAATTTTCTTTCCCTGCATAATTTCCGGTCGGCAGAAAAAATACCCCTGGAACAACTCAAAGCCCATATCCAAGGCCAGCTTGAATTCTTCCTGGGTTTCAACCTTCTCGGCCAGCAGACGCAAATTCTTTCCCGCCAGCTGATCAATATAAGACTGAATTTCCTCAGGCGAGCTCATCCTGAAATCAAATTTAATGATGTCAGCCAGTTCGATCAGCGGTTCCAGATCATCACTATATTCAAAATCATCCAGGGCGATAAGAAACCCCTTTTGGGCCATTTCCCGGCAGGCAAGGACAACTTCCGCTTCCGCCGTAACATCCTCAAGGATTTCAACAACAATATTTTCTTTTGGCAGCAGGAGAGGAATCTTTTTTACCAGCAGATTGCGGGTAAAATTAACAAACGACTTTTTCCCACCGGAAATGACATCCATGCCGATGGTCAATATGCTGTTGGCCAGCACCGTATTGGTGGCAACATCCCCGTCAATATCCGGAACGAAGTTAGCGGTACCGTCACGAAAAAGCAGCTCATAGGCATAAACATTTTTGTGGCAGTCAAAAATCGGTTGTCTGGCAACGTAGACGTCCATGAGAAACACAACCTGGCTTCCACCCGGAAACTAATGTTTCCGGATGAATAC
>JAOZRP010000563.1 GCA_029940125.1 bacterium | reverse complement strand
CCCAGCCCCAGCCGTTCCAAGTTTGTCAGCGAAGGCGTAGGATCTGACACCCCGAGCACGACAAGCTCCAGAGCCACCGTTCGCGTTTTCAATGCCACCGTCAACCAGGGCCTCGTCCTTGACGTCAACGATACCTACACCATCACCGTCAACGGCAACCAGACCGCTATCTCAAACATTTACCTGCCTGCCGGGGCTACGGTTACCGAAGGCGCGAACAGCTGGACCATTCAATCCAACTTCGGCGCCAACAACCTGATTGGCGGCCGGTACCTGACGATCAGCGTAGACGGCACTAACATCGTTGATACAACCACCTACACCATCAACCTCGTCATTAATCCGGATGAATCCGGGGTGGCTGACAAAACCGCCCTTAACGGAGCAATGGCCTACACCTGGACCGTCAACGCCATGCAGGCCAAGGTTCCCTATCTCTACCATGTCCCCGGCAGCACTTGGGATTCAGTCCTCAAGGTGGTCAACGAAGGCGCAGCTTCTGCCGACATCAACGTTGACGCCATCATCCAGAACGTAACCGATGGTGGTTTCACCTCCCAGTCAAACGTCAGCTTTGGCTCCGTCGCCGCCGGACAGACCATAACCTTTGACGGCGCCAGCATGGCCAGTAACTTCAACCTCGATGACAGCAAGGTCTACCACTTCGCCCTGACCGTTACCGTGGTCGGGCCGCAGAATGGCGTTCATCTGGTCGCCCAGCATAAATCCAATACTGGCCGCGCTGACGCTCCGGTACTCTACAACACCAGAAACTCCAATGATAAACGTACATGGCAGTAGCCGTTCGACATCTAGGCTAATAGGCCAAAAAGGAAGGGGTCGCGAAAGCGACCCCTTCCTTTTTTGGCTTCGATGCGAACGGGGAATGAGAATCAATCCACCCCTGCCGCCCGGCTGACCTTGTCCACCGCGGCAACCGTATCCCCCATGTCGGCCTCTGTCAGGGTTGGGTGGACGAGAAACATCAGGCTGGTTTCCCCCAGCCGGCGGGCCGCCGGCAGCCGCCGGGAAGGCTGCCATTGAACCAGGGCCTTTTCCCAGTAGATTTCCGGGCAGCTGCCGGAAAAGCAGGGAATCCCCTCGGCGTTGACCGCGGCCAGGAAACGGTCGCGGTTCCAGCCCGGCCGTAGCCGCTCCGGGCGCAGGAAAACATAGTACTTGTAATAGGAGTGGTTGATTCCCGCCGGCGGTATGGTCAGCCGCAGACAGGGCTGGCGGCCAAAGCCGGCAGTAAGCAGGGCGGCGTGACGGCGGCGGATTTCAACCCAGGCCGGCA
>JAOZRP010000215.1 GCA_029940125.1 bacterium | reverse complement strand
GGAAAAACTTTGGGCAGCTCACGATGTCGCTTCTGAAAACAGCACCGGTTGCCGGTATTGAGAGCCACGGAAAACTACTGAGTGAAACTTTGAAAAACAACTTGTCAAGCTGACAGCCCATCCTGAAACGTCAGCTTCCGGATGGAAACCAATCAGGAAACAAATAATGAACTACCAGGAAACTTTGGACTATTTGTACGGTCTGGAGCATTTTGGCATCAGTCTTGGTCTGGAGAATATCCGGGAACTGCTGGCCGCTTTTGGCCATCCCCAGCAAAAAATCCCGGTTGTGCATGTAGCCGGCAGCAACGGCAAGGGTTCCACTATTTCCTTTCTCAAGGATATGCTGGCGGCCGCCGGACTGAAAGTCGGTGTCTATACTTCCCCCCACCTGCGCCATTTTTCCGAAAGAATCGTCGTTGCCGACCAGCCGATCAGCGAAGCGGAGATTGTTGCCCTGACCAGGGAAATAAAACCGGTGGCCGACAGCATTCCGCGCATCGTGACCTTTTTCGATTTTACTACCGCCATGGCCCTGCTTTATTTTTCCCGCAAGTGCCCCGATGTGGTCATCCTGGAAACCGGACTGGGTGGTACCCTGGATGCCACCAACGTCGTTGACCGGCCGTTGCTGACCATGATTACCAACATTGCTCTGGAGCATGAAGAGTACCTGGGACACACGCTGCTGGCGGTTGCCGCGGAAAAAGCCGGAATTTTAAAGCCGTCAACGCCGCTGGTTTCCGGGGTCAGAAACCGTCGGGTGCGGGCTTTCCTCGAACAGAAAAATTCGGACCTGGGTGGTGAGTGCTATTTCTGCGGCCGGAATTTTCGCATTCGCAGGAAGCCGGATGGCAGTTTCAGCTATTATGGGCTGCGACACCAATGGCGGGATTTGCACCTGCAGATGCTGGGAGCTTATCAGCAGGAGAATGCTTCCCTGGCGCTTTGCGCTCTGGAAGTGCTGGCCGAGCAGGGACTGGCAAGCCTTGATGCCGGCCAGATTCGCCAGGCGCTGGCCGGCAGTCGTTGGCCGGGGCGCCTGGAAAAAGTTGCCAGCAAGCCGGATTTTTACCTTGATGGAGCCCACAATCCCCATGGAGTCAGGGCGCTGGTGCCGGTGCTGCGTCAACTGGCGAAAAACCGCCGCCTGATTCTGCTGATTGGAGCGATGAAAGACAAGCAGGTTGCCGAGATGGTTTCCTGCCTGGCGCCGCTGGCGACGGAGATTATCGCAACCCGGGCGGCACTGGACCGCTCCTGTTCAACCGAACAGTTGTGCCGGGAAGCCGAAAAATATTGCCAGACGGTATTTCGTACCGAAAGCATTGCCGAGGCCCTTTCCCTGGGTTGGGAGAGGGCCGGGGCGGATGACCTGCTTTTTTTCACCGGCTCGCTGTATTGCATTGGCGAGGCTTTACAGGAAATTCGTCAATAAAGAATTCTTGAATATTTGTCCGGTTTCAGGGTAGTATATCTGCTTTGAGTGTCTGGCTTTCGACTGTTGCTTATCAAGGTTCAGCGCTGGTGGTGAGAATCCTGTGGGCTTTTGATTTTGGTGGCTGGTTGTCGTTGCCAGGTAGCAGAGGGTGATCGTAACCATGATAAAAGTTGGCGTGATGGTGGGAAGCCCCAGAAGGCAGGGGAATACTGCCCGTTTGACCGACCAGGCGGTAAAGGGAGTTGTTGATGCCGGCGGCGAGGTTTTGAAATATGTCCTGCGGGATCTGAAGCTTTCTCCCTGTCTGGAAATATACGGGTGTAAAAAAAACGGGCAATGTGTTATTCAGGATGATTTTCAGCAGATCTGCAGCCAATTGATCAGTTGCCAGGCATATATCCTGAGTTCGCCGATCTTTTTTTACACGGTCAGCGCCCACACCAAGATATTTATGGATCGCTTCCAGTCCCGATGGGTTAAAAAATACTGGCTGGAAAAGGAAAGTAATCATCAAGACAGAAAATTAAAAAAAGGCCTGTTTATTGCCGCCGGTGCATCGCATGGCCGGAAGCTGTTTGACGGTGCCTTGCTGACGGCCCGTTACTTTTTTGATACCCTGGATGCTGCTTTGTGGCGGTCGTTGTTGTACCGGGGGTTGGAATTTGCCGATGATGTGTTGAAATACCCTGAATATCTTGAAGAAGCTTATCAAGGTGGAAAGGATATGGTTCATTCGCTGGTCGAAGACCAGGAGGAAAACGGCTGATGGGAAAATTATCGCGGGAGGTCAGAGGAGCAAAGGCAAGCCGGCTTATATTATGCGCATTGCTGTTTGTATTGCTGACGGCATGTGTTGCCGGCCGGTCCGTGACGGTGTATGCGGCCTTTGCCATAGAAACGAATTCAGCTAAAGCGGTTGAAATAGAAGCAAAACATTTGAGTTATGACAAGGTCCTTGGCCGCTATATCGCTCAGGGGGATGTGGTCATCCGTCAGGAAGGGATGGAGTTGTCCGCCGATAAAGTTGTTTTGGACAACCGCAGCCGGGTATTTGAAGCCTGGGGAAATGTGTTGATGCACGACCGGGGGGATTACCTGGCCTGCCGTTATCTGAAGTTTAATCTGGATACAAAAACCGGCCATATTCGCCAGGGGCGGATTTTTATCAAGGATAAACATTTTTTTATTACCGGCAGTCAAATTGAGAAAATCAGCTCCGATGAATATCAAGCGCAGGATGCAACGTTGACCTCCTGTGATGCCGCCAAGGCTGCCTGGATGGTGAGCTGCAAATCGGTTCATGTGACGAAAGATGGCTATGGTGTGACCGATAAAGCGGTTTTCAGGGTTAAAGACATTCCGATAATGTATCTCCCCAAAGCCTATTTCCCGGTGAAAACCTCCCGGCAGAGTGGTTTTTTGACCCCGTCCGTCGGTTATGGCCAGGAAGATGGATTCATGACCAAAAATGCCTTTTTCTGGGCCATTGACGAGGCCCACGACGCCACTTTTACCATGGAAACCTATGGACATCGCGGCGTTCGTATAGGGGGAGAGTATCGTTATGTGTTGAATGAAAAGGCCAAGGGAGAGATTAACGGTAGCTTCTTGCATGACCGGTTGGTGGATGACAACGAAGACTACCCCCAGACGGAATCCGACCGCTGGTCACTGGGAGCCCGTCACTTTCAGGATTTTTCCCATGATGCCCAGTTGAAAGCCCACCTGAATTTTGTCAGTGACAATTTTTTCCTTGATGATTTTCCCAATACGTTCAGCAAGACTTTTATCGATGAACTGGACGATGTTGATTACGAAACCGACAACGAACTGCGCTCCAATATCATTCTTGCCAAAAGCTGGCCTAAACAACAGTTGAATCTCACCGTCGAGGGTCTTTATTACGATTCGTTAATTCTGCCCCATAACGACAGGGTTCTGCAGGTTTTGCCCCAAGTGACCTTGACCTCCCTGGAGCAGCCGTTGGGAAAGACTCCCTTGTTCTGGAATTTGGACAGTACGTATGTGAATTTCTGGCGGGAAACCGGAGATCGAGGTCAGCGGATTGATCTTCATCCGCGGGTAAAATATCCTTTTCTTTTAGGGCCGCTGGAAATTACCCCGTCAGCCGGGGTTCGGGAGACGTTCTACCTGACCGATTGGGAAGATGAAGGTTCTGATACTGAATCCAGGGAGCTTATAGATGCCGGCCTGGAAATTAAAACCGTGATGGAAAAGGTCTTTGCCACGCAGGGCAGTGTTGCCGACCGTTTCCTGCACACCATTGAACCAACGGTAACCTACCTTTACATTCCTGATGTCAACCAGGATGACTTGCCTGATTTTGATTATATAGATCGAATTTATGAGCAAAACAATATTACCTACGGCCTGGTCAGCAGGTTGGTGGCCCGCTATCTTAAGCAGGATGGTAGTTATGACTACCATCAATACCTTAAAGCCGAACTGAAGCAGTCGTACAATCTGATCAATGAACCCAATGGTTATCAGTTTGACGATGAAGATGATTTTTCCAATGTATGGGGAAAATTGGAATATTGGAGTCTTAAATACTTTTACGGCAAGCTGGAAACGGAACTGGATCCCAACGACACCGAGACCAAAACCTTTTCAACGCTACTCAGTTTTCATGATACTCGTCGACATCGGGTCAGTGTTGAATATCGGTATGAACGGGATCGGGTGGAAGATTTTATTGCCCATGGTTATTTGCCAATTTCCCCCACCATGGATATTTATGGCAGCGCCCGCTATTCCATGCTGGAAAAAATTATGTGGGAAAGCATCTACGGTTTCAATTATCATGCCCAGTGCTGGGGGGTGGATCTTTCCGTTAAGGAAGATCGTCGGCCTTATGATCTGCAGTTCAGGGTGTTGTTGACCTTGAATGGTCTGGGAACAATCGGACAGCAGTAATTATGCTTGGCAGACGTAAAAATCTTTTGTTTTCAAGGCCGCACACTTGTTTCAGCCATTGTTTCACTGGTTGATTTCTCCTTGACAACAAAAGTAATCATGTAATATTGTATGCAGTATCCAAAGGCTTGCATCTCGCCGTTGTAAGCACGTATCATCAGGTAATTTATAATCTGATCCCTCATTACTATAACCTGAATCAAGTCATTGGCTTTTAGCAGTTAGCTATGAGTTTAATGATT
>JAOZRP010000214.1 GCA_029940125.1 bacterium | reverse complement strand
AAAGAAAATAGTTTAATTTTGTCATCTAACATATTGAATACAGGTTGAATTATGGCAGATAATAATCATGAACCACGGATAGTTGCATTTCTCTGTCACTGGTGTACCTATACCGGAGCCGACCTTGCCGGCACCACCCGGCAGCAGTACCCGGCCGGGATTCGAATCATCCACCTCATGTGTTCCGGGGCCATTGATGTGGTGTATGTGCTGAAAGCGCTGCTTGACGGTGCGGACGGGGTGTTGATCGGCGGCTGCCATCCCGGGGACTGCCACTATCAGACCGGCAACCTGAAAGCCCGGCGGCGGATCGCTCTCTTGCGAAAGATCATGGAAACCCTGGGTCTTGACCAGGACCGGGTCTGGCTGCGCTGGATCAGTGCCAGTGAAGGGCGTCTTTTTGCTGAAACGGTGCGGGAATACAACGGCGCTCTGGAGGCCATGGGACCGAATCCCCTGGCTGAAGAATGGGATTTATAATTTATTTCAAAAATAGCATGGTACTTGGAGGCCGAAACTGATGAAGACAACGGTCATCGACCTGGGAGATAACGGATTCAACCGTTCCGTTCAGGAGTTTATGGAACGGCTGCTGCAAAGTGACCTGGTTGGCAGCGTCATGCTGCCGAAGAAGACCACCGGGGGCGACAATTACGTTCAGGCCCTGGTAAAAAATCCGGCCCTGCTGGCCGACACGGACGTGAGCGTCCCGGTGGTGCCGGTACAGGCGGCCAGGCTTATTTCACAGCTGACCTTCAGCGATCCGGGAGAAAAGATCGCCGTGGTCGTCAAGCCCTGTGAAGCCCGGGCCCTGGTGGAGTTGACTAAATTCCAGCAGATTCGCCGCGAATCACTGCTGATCATTGCCGTTGACTGCCTGGGCACCTACGAGCCAAAGAATTTTTCCGCCCTGGTCAAAGCCGGCAAGGATCCGGCGGCCGACCTCAGGAAGCAGGCCGCCTCCGGCCGCTGCGAGCCGGATGCCGAGGCTCCTTTCCGCTCCGCCTGCACCATCTGTGAGCATCCATCCATGCCGCTGGAACTGGTGGACCTGGTCATCGGTCTCTGGGGAGTGGACTGTGAAAAGAATCTTTACATCGAAGCGGGGGATGAACTGGCGGCCCAGCTGGTGGAAAAGAACATCCTGGAGTTTAATGACGCCGAGCAGCCGAAACGGGCTGAAGCCCTTGCATCCCTGCGGGATGAACGCCTGAAAAGCCGTGATCAGGTTTTGGGTGAATTCGGACAGCGGGTTAACTCCATCAGGGGCATTCAGGAGTTGTTGTCCACCTGTATGCGCTGCCACAACTGCATGATCAACTGCCCCATCTGCTATTGCCGCGAATGCGTTTTTCGTTCGCCGACCTTTGAGCATACGCCCGACCAGTATCTGGGCTGGGCAGCCGATAAGGGGGCCATCCGCATGCCGGCCAACACGGTAATGTTCCATCTGACCCGGCTGAATCACATGGTCATGTCCTGCGTTGGCTGCGGTCTCTGTGACACCGCCTGCCCCAATGACATTCCAGTTATGTCGCTGTTCCGCACCGTCGGTCTTCAGGCCCAGAAAATGATGGATTATGAACCGGGAAGAAGCTATGATGAACCGGCGCCGGCGACGACATTCCAGGACAGTGAACTGCTGCATGAATCAGGGGCAAAGTAAGTGGAAGGGGAGCTGCAGCTTCACGGTAATGAACACCTGAGCGTTTGGCTTTAAACAAATCAACATATTGCGTTTATGAGCAATTTATATCTGGCGGGCGATAGTTTATAATAGTAAAAATCCTGTAATCATTGAATGAACAGCTAACGGCTAAAAGCTGACCGCTCAATGCAGGGAATAAAAAATTTCCCGGCTTGATGTCGGGAACAGCGAAAGCAGGACATAACCTTTTATCTTGTTACAGTCTGTTTTTCTTGAGGAGGACAGTTTCATGAGTGAGGCACAGAAAAAAGAAATCAAGGTGGCAACCGGGGATCGGGCCATACTGCCCGAGGGGACCAGGCTGGTTCCGATATACATCATGGGCAAGCGGTACCAGGTTCCTGAAACCCTGACAATCCAGAAAGCGCTTGAATACGCCGGCTACCAGTTTATTCGTTCCTGCGGCTGCCGGGGCGGCATCTGCGGCGCCTGCCCGACGGTGTACCGGATCATGGGTGATTACCATCTTCACTTCTGTCTTGCCTGCCAGACGGTGGTGCAGGAGAACATGTATCTGACCCAGATACCCTTCTTCCCGGCTAACCGGGCTTCCTACAAGCTGGAGGAAGTCGACGCCTCGGCGGAAACGATCATGAAATTGTATCCCGAGGTGATGAAATGCGTGGCCTGCAACACCTGTACCAAATCATGTCCGATGGATATCGAGGTGATGGAGTACGTCAATGCCGCCATGCGCGGTGACATTGCCAAGGTGGCCCGGCTTTCTTTCGACTGCATCCAGTGCGGACTCTGCTCGTCGCGCTGTCCGGCCCAGATCCAGCATTACCACCTGGCCCAGCTTTGCCGCCGCCTTCATGCCAAGTACCAGGTGCCCAAGGCTGAGCATCTGCAGGCCAGGGTTGCCGACATCAAGGCGGGAAAATACGATGAAATGCTGAAAAACCTGGTTAACAGCGACGAAGAAACCTTGAGAAAGTTGTATGTTGAGCGTGAGATGGAACCCCAGGAAAGTGAAGGATGGGAACCGCAGGATAAAACTTTCCTATAGCATAAGTTGAATATATCGGTGAATTTTTTGATAAATTCCCAACTGGAGGATGGAGATCATGGGTTATACACCAGAAATGCTGGAGTTGATTAAAAAGGTTGAAGCCAGTCGGCCTGAACGGGTTGCCCGGGCCAAGCAGGGGGTCAATTTTGAACCCCTGTCCCTGGCCGGACGCCAGGAAGTTTTGAGCAAGTTTCATCCTGATTACAAGGAAGAGGGGCGTCAGCCGGTCAGGGTTGGTCCCAGCAAGGGCGAAGTGTACCCGGTGGAATTTGTGGAAGTGCTGGAATCGAAAGCCCGCCTGCTGGTGAGCAGCGCCGAGCTGGAAAAGTTGACCGCTTTTGAAACCGACGTCCTGGTAATTGGCGGCGGCGGCGCCGGCACCTCGGCGGCGCTTCTGGCCCAGGAAAACGGCGCCAAGGTCATTCTGGCCACCAAGCTGCGCCACGGCGACGCCAATACGGTCATGGCTGAAGGCGGCATCCAGGGGGCGACCCAGGAAGTGGATTCTCCCTACTATCATTACCTTGATGTGATTGGCGGCGGCCACTTTACCAATACCCCGGAACTGGTGGCGGCTCTGACCCATGACGCGCCGCTGGTCATCGAGTGGCTGGAAAGCCTGGGCCTGATGTTCGACAAGCAGCCGGACGGCCGCATGCGGGTGCGTCACGGCGGCGGTACCTGTCGGAAGCGGATGCATTCCTCTGGTGACATGACCGGTTCGGCCATCATGCGGGTGCTGCGGGATGAAGCCCGGAACCGGTCTGAAGACATTACCGTGCTTGAATTTTCCTCGGCGGTGGAGATTATTAAAGACAAGCAGGGCCGGGCGGCTGGCGCTTTATTCTATAATATGGAAACGGAGGAATACTTTGTGGTTAAGGCCAAGGCTACGGTGATTGCTACCGGCGGCTACGGGCGGCTGCATATCCAGGGTTTTGCCACCACCAACCACTACGGGGCGACGGCTGACGGTCTGGTGATCGGCTATCGGGCCGGCGTACCCCTGGCCTTCATGCATTCAACCCAGTACCATCCCACCGGGGTGGCTTTCCCGGAACAGAATATCGGTCTGCTGATTACCGAAAAAGTCCGGGGGCTGGGAGCCAACCTGCTGAACATTGAAGGCGAGCAGTTTGTCTTCGAACGTGAACCGCGGGATGTGGAATCCTCCTGCATTATCCGTGAATGCCTGGAACGGGGCAAGGGGATTATCACGCCCACCGGTCGGGTCGGTGTCTGGCTTGATTCCCCCATGATTGACGAGCTGGAAGGGCCGGGAACGGTCAAAAAGGAACTGCCGGCCAAGTACATCCAGTTTATCCGCTATGGCATTGACATCAGCAAGGTGCCGATGCTGGTGTACCCGACCCTGCATTACCAAAACGGCGGCCTGACCATCAAGGACAACAGCTCCACCAATATCGAAGGACTGTTTGCGGCCGGCGAGGCATCCGGCGGCGTCCACGGGGAAAACCGGCTGATGGGCAACTCCCTGCTTGACATTACCGTCTTCGGCCGCCGGGCCGGTATGAACGCGGCTGAGTACGCCAAAGGCTTTTCCGGCTCCCTGGAAGGGATCAATATGGATCACGTGGAGGCCTATCATAAGGAGCTGGAGGATGCCGGCATCGAAACCGACCGGGTTTCGCCTCTGGTGCTGCCCAATTACACCCGGGAAGAAATCATGGAAAAACAGTTGACCACCCATTATTATGGTGGTATGCGTGGCTAGAAAGGTAGCGGGGACGTTTGCTTTTCCGGCGTTTTCGTAAAACCTGCAGGTGAAGGAGACGGGGGAGCTCCCCCGTCTTTTTTTAAACACGGTTCTCTCTAACGCGGGTATAACGCCCGCAACCCAAATCAGGGTATCAGGATGTTCCGGCATGGCTCTCGCTCAT
>JAOZRP010000213.1 GCA_029940125.1 bacterium | reverse complement strand
GGGTCCAGGATTGTTGGAATCAATCTATGAACAATGCCTGGCCCAGGAATTTAAGATCTAAAAGGAATTTATTTTGAACAACAAAAGGTTTTGCCCATTGAGTATAAAGGAGTTCAGCTGGATGGTGATTATCGCATTGATTTGCTGGTAGAAAATGAAATCATCATAGAAATTAAAAGCGTCAACACACTCATCGGCATTCATGAAGCACAGATTCTCACGTACATGAAGTTGGCCAAGGTCCAAATATGGCCTGCTGATTAATTTCAATGTCGCTTTGCTGAAAGAAGGTTTGAAAAGTTTCATTCTTTAATTCTTCATGCCCTTCATGTCTTCATGGTAAATAAATAAGAGGAGGAAATCATGTCTGACTGCCTGTTCTGCAAGATCATCGCCAAGGAAATTCCCGCTGAAATCATCTACGAAAACGATCGGGTCCTGGCCTTCAAGGACATCAACCCCAAGGCACCGGTACACCTGCTCATCGTTCCCAAGAAGCATTACGACACCCTGAACGACATCCCTGACGACGAAATGGACATCATCGCCGACGTCCATCGGGCCGTCAAGCATCTGGCCCGGGAATACGGCGTCGCCGAGAGCGGCTACCGCACCCTGGTCAACACCAACAAGGAAGGCGGGCAAGCCGTTTTTCATGTCCACTACCACCTGATCGGCGGCCGGCAGCTGCCGGTATAACCATGACCCGGTTGAACCGCACCGAGTCCTTCTACTGCGCCGACGACCCCAGCCTGCTGTGGGAAATGACCGTCTGCCAATGCCTGGCCAGCGGGGACTCCGCCTATGCCAAAGCCCTGACCAGACCGGCCAGCTACGGCCGCCTGGTAGGAGAGTTTCTGCAGCTAGAAGCGGCGCTGCCGGAACAGCCAGGGCAGATTATCGAAGTAGGCGGCGGCTACGGTTCGCTGATGGCCGGGCTGCTGGAGGTGGTGCAGCCGCGAAAAATAACCATGGTGGACATTTCAGCCTTTCTCCTCCAGCAGCAGCAGAAAACCCTGCAGGGCCGCCCGATTGACTTCGTCTGCCAGGATATTTTTTCCTTTCTGCCCACCCTGCAAACGCCCGTCGAGCTGCTGATTGCCAACGAAATCATTGCCGACCTGCCCACGGTTACCAACATCCGGCAGGCCTTGCTGCAGGAGCGGCTGCCGGGGGCGGAAACCCTCAAGCCAGCGGACCCGACGGCTTTGAACGATCTCGACGCCGAGGCCCTGCTGGACGAGGTCGCCCGCCTGACGGCTGCCTACGGACTTGACCTGGATGACCTGCCGGAAGAATTCAATTTCAACCTCGGGGCCCTGCTGCTAGTGGAACAGCTCGGCAAAACCGGCGTCAAAAGGATATTCATCACCGAGCACGGCGCCGACACCGAGCTGCCCTATCCCTTTTCCATTCAGCTGCGCAGCTATGAGCGCCTGAGCAAAAATCCCCGGCAGATCAAGCTCAAGGACCACGACGAATACACCATCCGCTTCGACCACCTGGAGGCGGCTGCCACCCGGCTGGGATTTTCGGTCAAGCGCTTTCACCTGATGGACCTGCTCCAGGTCCGCTTTGACGACGAGATCAACTACCTGCTGACCACCGGCAAACCAACCACGGAAGAGCAGGAAATCCTGCTTGAATTCTACGATCACATCGCTGAATACCAGGGAATGCTCCTGCTGGCCGGAGGGTAATAAAAAGCGCCGGGATTTGAAAACCCCGGCGCTTTTTATTGTTGTTATATTCAACTAACGGCTTGTAAAACCGCAACGTCCTGAAGGAATATCCGGGCTTGGCTCATAGCGGTTTTGGCCGCCGAACAAATCACCACGATGGTGATTTGCGGCGGACGCCTCGGAGCCGGCCATGGACGGCCGGCGAGAATGAGCGAGAGCCATGCCGGGATATTCTCAAACCACAGCTTCACCGATTCTTCTTCGGTGTTTTATAAAAAGCTGACTGCTAAACGCTAAAAGCTAACTGCTAACAGCCCCTCCGGAAACAACAGTTTCCGGAGGGAAACCAGCTACTTTTTCCCCTTGCCGTACCCCAGCGGCTTGACCGCTTCGGCAATTTCATCCAAAACCGCCGGGTCATCGATGGTTGACGGCATCCGGAACTCCTCGTTGTCGGCAATCTTGCGCATGGTGCCGCGCAGGATCTTGCCCGAACGGGTCTTCGGCAGCCTCTTCACCACCGTTGCCTGGCGGAAGCAGGCCACCGCACCGATCTGATCCCGGACCATCTGGACCAGTTCCTTGGCGATCTCGTCGGGATCCTTGGTCACCCCGTCCTTGAGCACGAAGAATCCCAGCGGCACCTGGCCTTTAAGGTCGTCGGAAACCCCCAGCACCGCGCATTCGGCCACGTCGGGATGGGTGGCGACAATCTCTTCCATGCCGCCGGTGGACAGCCGGTGCCCGGCGACGTTGATGACATCGTCGACCCGGCCCATGATGTAAATGTAGCCCTCGTCGTCAATGTAGCCGCCGTCCCCGGTGAAATAGTAGCCGGGATACATGGTGACGTAGGATTCCTTGTAGCGCTGGTCCTGCTTCCACAAGGTTGGCAGGCAGCCGGGGGGCAGCGGCAGCTTGATGGTCACGATGCCCTCGGTGTTGGCCGGCAGTTCGTTGCCGTCGCTGTCCAGGATCTTGACATTGTACCCGGGAACCGCCTTGGTGGGGGAGCCGGGCTTTATCGGAAATTCCTCGATGCCCATGCAGTTGGCGGCAATGGGCCAGCCGGTTTCCGTCTGCCACCAGTGATCGATCACCGGTTTCTGCAGCAAATCGGAAGCCCAGTGATAGGTGTCGGGATCAAGCCGCTCGCCGGCCAGGAACAGGGCCTGGAAACAGCTCAGGTCATACTTTTTCATCAACTCGCCGTTGGGATCTTCCTTCTTGATCGCCCGGAAGGCGGTGGGGGCGGTGAACAGCACCTTGACTTTGTGTTCGGAGATAACCCGCCAGAAAGCCCCGGCATCGGGGGTCCCGATCGGCTTGCCTTCATAGAGGATTGTCGTGCAGCCCAGGAACAGCGGCGCGTAGACGATATAGGAATGGCCGACAACCCAGCCGACGTCGGAAGCCGCCCAGTAAACGTCGCCGGGCTGAACGTTGTAGATGTAGCGCATGCTCCATTTCAGGGCCACCGCGTGGCCGCCGTTGTCGCGCACCACGCCCTTGGGGACGCCAGTGGTACCGGAAGTGTAAAGAATATAAAGAGGATCGGTAGCCCCCACGGTAACGCACTCTGCCGGTTCAGCCGCGGCGACGGCGTCGTTCCAGTCCATATCCCGACCGGCGGTCAATTCAGCCTGAACCTGGGGGCGCTGGAAGATGATGCATTTCTCCGGTTTGGTTTCGGCCAGCTCGATGGCCTTGTCCAGCAGCGGCTTGTAGGGGATGACCTTGGTCGCCCCTTCCAGGCCGCAGGAAGCGGAGATGATCAGCTTCGGCTTGGCATCATTAATGCGGATGGCCAGCTCGTTGGCGGCGAAACCGCCGAAAACCACCGAGTGAACGACGCCGATGCGGGCGCAGGCCAGCATGGCCACCATGGTTTCAGGAATCATCGGCATGTAGATGATTGCCGTATCCCCTTTTTCCAGGCCCTGGGCCCGGATGGCGCCGGCGAAGCTAGCCACCTGATCCAGCAGCTCCCGGTAGGTAATTTTTTTAATCGTGCTGGTCTGGGGACTGTCATAAATAACCGCCACCTGGTCGGCCCGGCCGTTTTCCACGTGGTAGTCGAGGGCGTTGTAGCAGGTATTCAGCTCTCCGCCGGTAAACCAGTGGTAAAAATAAGGCTTTTCGGAATCATCCAGCACCTTGTCCCATTTTTTCACCCACTGCACATCCTCGGCAGCCTTGGCCCAAAACGCGTCCGGATCTTCAATTGACTGACGATACACCTCATCATATTTACCCATACGACCCTCCTCAAGCTAATGGTTGTCTATGCTTATTGGTCATCAGGAATCCGTCCACTCCCGATGAAACCTTGGTAAAACATGAATTTAATCACTATGTGAACATCCCGCCGGCAACGCGTCGGCCAAGCGGCCTTATGTATACAATATCGTTATTCATAAACCATAAACACCTTCTATGTCAAGGAGATATAATCAAGCATTGCCACGGCATTCGGGTTCAATAAACCCTCCCCTACCCCTAAGGATAATGAATAATTACACAAAGTCAAACCGGGTTTCAATTTTGACTGAAAACATTATTTTTCCCTTGACATTTTCACCCCGCCCTTATAAAGATAAAATACTAGTATAATAAATACAAAGTGTCGTTTTTTCATCACGCCTGAGGTGGCTTCTCATGCTGGAAGCGCTGGGTTCCGGATGGAAGCGATGCGGCTCCCCGTTGAATCGTTCATCAATCATTGGAATTTTCCCTGTCTTCCTTGATTTTTTGATGAATCGTCGTTAGAAAGCGCCTTTCAGGGGCAGGCAGTGCAAGTCCCCCCGGCCTGGTCGGGTTATTGGTTATTGGTGGGAAACATCATTTAACTTTAGCAAAAGGAGGGTTACATGGCTGATGCAAGCGAACTGAAAAGTGTATATCCGGTACCGGAAGAATTCCGCAAAAAAGCGTTCTTCAAAAGCCGGGAAGA
>JAOZRP010000562.1 GCA_029940125.1 bacterium | reverse complement strand
AATAGTCGAGTACCTGTTGCCAGAGGTTATAGATGGAGCGATGACACTCGTCGATGACGATGAAGTCAAAATATTCGATGGGGAGCTGTGGGTTGTAGGCCACGGGCATGGGACCTTTATGGGTAAAGCGGTGTTCGGCCGGGTTTTCCAGCTCCGCGGCCTCGTCCAAAGGTTCGCCCTTGAGGATGGAGTAAAGACGCTGAATCGTTGAAATGACCACCTGGCTGGAGTCGGCGATATGGCTGGAGGAGAGGCGCTGCACGTTGTAGAGCTCGGTGAACTTGCGATTGTCGTCGTTGGGCAGGTAGGCCATGAATTCCTGCTCGGCCTGTTCCCCCAGGTTTTTGGTATCTACCAGGAAAAGAATGCGCGAAGCGTTGGCATGTTTGAGCAAGCGGTAGATGGAGGTAATGGCGGTAAAGGTTTTGCCGGCGCCGGTGGCCATCTGGATGAGGGCGCGGGGCCGGCCGGCCTTGAAGGATTCTTCCAGGTTGGTGATCGCCTCGACCTGCACTTTCCGCAGCCCATCGGTTGCCAGGGACGGCAGTTGTTGCAGGCGGGCACGCAGGGTTTGGGATTGCTGTGACCATTCGGCCAGCGTCCGGGGTTGATGAAACCAGAACACCTCGCGTGATCTGGGTTTGGGATCATGTTCGTTGCGAAACAGGGTAATTTTGCCCGTACTTTCGTAAAGCAGGGGCAGGGGTTTGCTATCTTTGATCCATTTCAGTTTGGCCGTGGCATATTTGGTCGACTGTTCCGCCACCACATTGATATTCTGACCCATTTCAGGGCGCTTGGCCTCGATGACGCCGATGGGCTGGCGCTCGACGAAAAGCAGATAATCCGCCGGTCCTTTGTCGGTAGGATATTCACGTACGGCAATGCCTGCGGCCTTGCCAAAGTCGATCTGGTTTTTATTTTGTACCGACCACCCGGCGTCAGCAAGCATGTGATCAATTTGGTCACGGGCAATCTGTTCCGGGGTTTTGTTGGGATCAGTCATGAAAAGTCCCTTGAATTGCGTTTATCTTTCACGGTTATTTCCTAATGCAATTTCTGGGATGAGGCATCAGCAGGGAGAATGGTGGGGCTGCAAACAAGAGGAGGGAAGCAAGAATAGCAATAAGTAGCAATGACTTTCCCATCTTTGTTTCTCCACTGAAATTTGTCGTAAAACCCTATACATGATAGTATTAAAAAGTCAATTCATAACCGAAAATAAAACATTTGCAGCAGTTTCCCCGGCCGAAAATATAAGAGATTTTCTATTCCATATCGATCAGTACTTCGTAAAGCCGG
>JAOZRP010000012.1 GCA_029940125.1 bacterium | reverse complement strand
TTTTAGGTGGTACTTACCGTGCTTCCTACACGCCCCTGAATGACAACATCATCAACGGTCGCATCCGTGGGCTTGCCGGCGTTGTTGGTTGCACCAATCCGCGAGTCAAACATGACTGGGTCCACGTGGAAGTGGTGAAAGAATTGATTAAAAACAATGTCCTGGTACTCCAGACCGGTTGTTCAGCCATCTCCCTGGCCAAGGCCGGTCTGATGACCCCGGAGGCGGCGAAATTCTGTGGCGACGGCCTGGCGGAAGTATGTGAGACCACCGGTCTGCCACCGGTGTTGAACGTTGGTTCCTGCGTTGACAACAGCCGTATTCTGATTGCTGGCGCCGAAGTGGTTAAAACCGGCGGCCTGGGCGAGCGGATTTCTGATGTGCCGATGGCCGGTTCCGCTCCCGAATGGATGAGTGAAAAGGCCATTTCCATTGGCCAGTATTTTGTTTCCTCCGGGGTCTACACGGTGTTTGGCGCCACCTTCCCGGTTACGGACAATACCAAGTTTAAAGATCTGCTCTTTAAGGGCCTGGAAGAACAGCATGGCGGCATGTGGGATTTCGCCAAAGATCCTTATGAACATGCCCAGAAGATGATCGACCATATTGACAAGAAACGTGAAGCTCTGGGTATCCATGAGAAGAAAGAACGTAAACTCTTTGATATGGCTGACCGTCGCGAACTGTAGTATTGTTCCGGTTCTTTTGTTTGCCAGAAACCCCCGGCACCAGTGCCGGGGGTTTTTTATTGCTTGACATCAGGAGACGAGTTTCATAAGTAGTGTCCATCCGGAAACTACCGTTTCCGGATGAGCTGTCAGCTTTTAGCTTGACAAATTATTTTTTCAATCAATCCAGGAGTTGAACTGCCATGCGTTTTTCCAGGATGTACATTCCCACCTTGAAGGAGGATCCGACTGAAGCCGAGGTCATCAGTCATAAATTAATGTTGCGGGCCGGGATGATCCGCCGGCTGGCTGCCGGCATTTATGCTTATCTGCCGCTGGGCCTGATGGCGGTGCGCAACGTTGAACGGATTGTCAGGGAAGAAATGAACCGGGCCGGGGCTCAGGAACTGCTGCTGCCAGGGGTGCAGCCGGCGGAACTCTGGCAGGAGAGCGGCCGCTGGGAGCAGTATGGCCGGGAGCTGCTTCGTTTCACCGATCGCCACCAGCGCGAATTCTGCTTGGGACCCACCCATGAAGAAGTGATCACCGACCTGGTCCGCCATGAAATCCGTTCCTACCGGCAGCTGCCGCTGAATCTTTACCAGATCCAGACTAAGTTCCGGGATGAAATCCGTCCGCGGTTCGGACTGATGCGGGGACGGGAATTTATCATGAAGGATGGCTACAGCTTTGATGTTGATGACCGGATGGCCGAGAAAAGCTACCATGTCATGTTTGAAGCCTACGACCGCATATTCAAACGTTGCGGCCTTAACTTCCGGGCCGTGGAGGCGGACAGCGGTGCCATCGGTGGCAGCTTTTCCCACGAATTCGTGGTGCTGGCCAAGTCCGGCGAAGATGCCATTGCCACCTGCAGCGGCTGCAGCTACGCCGCCAACCTGGAAAAGGCCGAGCGTGCCTGCCCGGTTTCCAAAGCGGTGAATGATGAGCTTCCAGCCATGGAGAAAGTGGCAACCCCCGGCTGTGGCAGCATTGAGGAGGTTTGTGCTTTTCTGCAGCTGGAACCGGAAATGACCATCAAGTCAATGGTCTATGAGAGTGACCGGGGCCTGCATCTGGTGGTGGTCAATGGGGCCCGGCAGGTAAGTGAAACCAAGCTGAAGGCTTTGTTGGGAGTCCCCTGGATTGCCCTGGCGGAAGAAGATGGCATAGCCAAAGCTTTTGGCGCCCGGGCCGGATCGCTGGGTCCGGTGGGAGCCGGCGTGGAAGTGATTGCTGATCAGGAAGTGGGATTGATGCCGCCGCTGGTTTGCGGCGCCAACAAGGATGGCTTCCATCTGCGGCAGGTGGTATACGGCCGGGATTTTACCGCCGATAAAATTGGTGATGTGGTGGAGGTGCGGGCCGGCGACGCCTGTCCCCGCTGCGGGGCGCCGATGGAACTGGTCCGGGGAATTGAAGTTGGGCATATCTTTAAGCTGGGAACCAAGTACAGCAAGGCCCTGTCCGCCACTTTCCTGGATCAGGACGGCAAGGAAAAGCTGATGGTCATGGGCTGCTACGGCATCGGCATCGGCCGCACCGTCGCCGCCGCCATTGAGCAGAATCATGATGAACAGGGAATGATGCTGCCCTACGCCCTGGCCCCTTTTAAGGTGGCGCTGCTGTGCCTGGACACCAAAAATGAAGAGGTGGTGGCCTATTGCGACCAGCTGTATCGCCAACTGCAGGAACGGGGCATTGAAACCCTCTACGACGACCGGAACGAGCGGCCGGGGATTAAATTCAAGGATGCCGATCTCATTGGCATGCCGTTGAGACTGACGGTGGGCAGGAAAAGTTATGCCCGCGGCATCCTGGAAGTGAAAAAGCGTCGTTCCCCGGAAAGCATGGAAATACCAGTGCAGGACCTGAGTCAATTATGGCATGTCATCGAAGAAATGGCCGCGGATGATCAGGGTATTTCATCTTTATAAAAGCTACCTGCCCACGGTAGCGGTGCTGCAGGATGTTTCCTTTACCCTTGAGGCCGGTGACTTCGTTTTTCTCACCGGTCCCAGCGGGGCGGGCAAGACCACCCTGCTGCGCCTGCTGTTTGCGGCTGAACGGCCGAAATCCGGCCAGATACTGATCAACGGCAAGAATATCACCAGTTTTTCCCGCCGCCAGATCGCTCATGTCCGTCGGTCGATCGGGGTGGTATTTCAGGATTTCAAGCTCATCAACTACCGAACCGTTTTTGATAATGTTGCCCTGGTGCTGGAAATTACCGGAACCCCCAGAAATGAAATCAAGAAAAGGGTATGGAAAGTGCTGAAAATGGTGGGAATTGAGCAGAAGCTCTACCGTTATCCCCTGGAGTTGTCGGGTGGAGAGCAGCAGCGGGTGGCTATCGCCAGGGCGCTGGTCAATGATCCGCAGATTATCCTTGCCGATGAACCCACCGGCAACCTGGATTTTGAAATCACCACGGAAATCATGAATATTTTCAACAATGTCAACGCCCAGGGAACCACGGTCATGGTAGCCACCCACAATCAGCTGCTGCTGCAGAAATTCAAGCGCAAGGTTTTTACCCTGCATAACGGCATGCTGCAGGAAGGCGTTCCAGCCCAAGAAAATCAATGAAGATGACCTACTTTTACTACCTGCTGCGTTCCACTTACCAGAACATCCGCCAGCACCTGGTGATCAACCTGATTTCCATTTTTACCATCGCTTTTTCCCTGGTCCTCTTCGGCCTCTATTCTTTCGGCTACCTGAACCTGAAAAAAACCCTTGAAGACTGGCGGACGGATTTTCAAATGATCGTCTACCTGGAGGATTCCATCAGCAAATCCCAGCTGAATTCCCTGCGTCATTTTTGCGAATCCAGTCCGGCCGTGGCCCGGGTTGTCCATGTTTCCAAAAAACAGGCCATGCAGCGGTTCAGGAAATCGCTGGGCAAGGATTCCAGCCTGCTGCGGGGGCTGAAGGAAAATCCCCTGCCGGCATCATTAGAACTGCAGTTGAAAAACAAAGTGAAAGATATGCAGGCAGTGGAAAACTTGGCCAAACAGATCGGAAAACAACCCGGGGTGGAAGAACTGCAGTACGGCCAACAGTGGCTCAGACATTTTTTCTCCCTGATGAAACTGCTGCACATTGCCGGCCTCGGGGTTACCGGCTTCCTTTTTTTCGTCACGGTTTTCATTGTTTCAAATACCATCAAGCTGTCTTTTTATTCCCGCCGCGATGCCATTGATATTATGGAACTGGTTGGCGCGACCCGCTTTTATATTGCGGTTCCCTACCTGCTGGAGGGCATTTTTCAGGGATTGGTAGCGTCTTTGCTGTCCGTCGGCGCTGTTTATGCGTTGTATTATTATTTGGTTTCCTGGCTGCGGCAGAGCTTCCCCTTTCTCCAGGGAATGGTGTCGCTGGCTTTTTTCACCCCCGGGATGCTGGGTGGTTTTGTCGCTTTGGGGGTGCTGCTGGGAGTGTTGGGGTTTTTGGTATCCTTCAAATGGATAAGGGGAAGTTGATCTGTCATGATGGGAAAAGTGTCATGGCCGAATCTTTCCGGATTTTCTTTCCGCCGATTATCGGATAGTGAAAATCATCGATTGCTGGTCTGGGTGTTGGTTGTGGTGGCCGTCCTGCTGCCGTTTCCAGACGGTTGCTTCAAACTGTTTTCAGCTGCCAGGGCGGCTGACCTGTCCGTAACAGAACGTGACCGGTTGCAGCAGCTGGAGAAAAAGTTGCAGGAAACCCGGCGGCGGGAATCCTCCTCGCGGCAGCAGGAAGAACTGCTGCTGGCTGAGCTGCACGCTGTTTCCCGGGAACGCCATGTCCTTGAGCTCGGCATTCAGGATTTGCAGCAGCAGCTGCAGGTCTTGGAGAAGTCCATGGCTGGTGAAGAAAAGCAGTTGCGGCGAATAACCGCGGCCATGGATCGCCAGCGGCGGGAATTCAATCACCGGCTGAAAGTACGATACATGACCCCGCCCGGAGTGCTGCTGGAAAGACTTTTTGGGCAGCAGGAATTGAAAGACAAAATGAATCAGGTGGTTTACCTGAAGCACATCCTTGCTTATGATCAGCAGCAGTTGGCCAGTTTCAGTTCTCTCTTGCAGGAACATCAGCGGATTAAGCGGCTGTTGGAGAAGCAGCGGCTGCAGGTGGTGGAAACCAAGGAGCAAAAGCGATTGAAGCTGGCGGTTCTTGAAGAAAATATTGCTAAAAAAAATAAGCTGCTGTATAAAATCAGAGGCAAAAAAGAGTATTATGCCGCGTTGATTAAAGAACTGGCCGAGGCTGCCGAGAAGCTCAAAGAAATCATCGCTGCCCGCGGTCAAAATTCCATGGGTTACGGTTCGCTGGCCAAGTACAAGGGCCGGCTGCCCATGCCCACTAGTGGGGTTGTGGTCAGGTTTTTCGGCTTGGAGCGGGACCGTCGCTTCAAAACGGTAACCGAACACAAAGGTATCGATATCGAAGCGCCGTTGGGAACAGCGGTGAAAGCGATTTTTCCCGGCCAGGTGATTTTTGCCAGCTGGCTGAAAGGTTATGGGAATCTGATTATTATCGATCATGGTGAAGGCTACTATTCAATTTATGGTCATTTGTTGGAATTCAAGACTAAAATCAACCAGAATATCCGTCAACATGACATAATCGGCTCGGTTGGTGATACGGATTCACTCATCGGTCCGGTGCTTTATTTTGAGATTAGAAAGCATGGTCGCCCCCAGGATCCCCTTGAATGGGTGTCGCCGATGGTACAGGGGTGATGGATGCGTGAGAAATTGTACGGTCATTGCCGAAATTCCAGAAAACAATGAAGGGTTGAAAGGCTTGAAAATATCGGTTGGGAGGAATTGAAACATGAAAAGAAGATGCCGGGGAAAATCACTTTTATTGCTGGTCTGCCTGATGCTGTTGGTTATGATCTCCCTGAATATGACCCTGATGGGCGGCAGTTCGGTGGCGAAAGAAGATGATATTCCTTATGAGAATATTAAAAAGTTTACCGATGCCCTGTCTCTGGTGCAGAAATACTATGTTGAGCCGGTGGACAGCAAGAAACTGATTTATGGCTCCATTAAGGGCATGCTCAGCGATTTGGATCCCCATTCATCCTTCATGCCGCCGGAAATGTTCAAGGAAATGCAGGTGGAAACCCAGGGCAGCTTCGGTGGCTTGGGCATAGAGATCACTATTCGTGACGGGGTGTTGACGGTTGTTTCTCCCATTGAGGATACCCCTGCCTTCAGAGCCGGGATCAAGGCGGGAGACCGGATTTTGAAAATTAACGATGAGCTGTCCAAAAACATGACCCTGATGGAAGCGGTGCGTAAAATGAGGGGGCCGAAGGGGACAAAAATTACCATCTGGATCATGAGAGAGGGTCTTTCCGAACTGAAAAAGGTGGACATCGTCAGGGACATCATTAAGATTGTCAGTGTGAAAGACAAAATGCTGGATAATGGTATCGGCTATATCCGCTTGACCCAGTTTCAGGAGCGGACGGCGGCGGATATGATTAAGAAAATAGACGGTTTGAAGAAAAAGGGACATTTAAATGGACTGGTGCTGGATTTGCGCAACAATCCCGGCGGCTTGTTGAATCAGGCGGTGCGGGTCTCGGATTATTTTCTCAAAAGCGGCTTGATCGTCTACACGGATGGTCGGCGCAAAGACCAGAATATGAAATATTATGCCCATGATGACGGAACGGAAGGGGATTATCCCATCGTTGTCCTGGTAAACGGCGGCAGCGCCAGTGCCTCGGAGATCGTTTCCGGCGCCCTCCAGGATCACAAACGGGCGGTCATTATGGGAACGCAGACGTTTGGCAAGGGTTCCGTGCAAACCATTATCCCTTTGGACGACGGTGCAGCGATTCGGTTGACAACGTCACTGTATTATACCCCCAACGGCCGTTCCATTCAGGCCAAGGGCATTACTCCGGATATCGTCGTGGAAGAAGGGCTGGTAGTTAAAAAAGCCGATAAGAAAAAATCTATTTTCCATCAGTTGAAGGAAAAGGATTTAAAAGGACATTTTGAAAATCACGATCAGCAGAAAAAGAATGACGCAGCCGATGTTAAAACAAAGTCTGATAAAAAATTGCTGAAGAAATCCCGGGAGAAAACAACCTCGTCCCGGCTTGATCAGGCTGAAAATCAGGATGTGCAGCTGCAGCGGGCGGTAGAACTGTTGCAGGGATGGCAGGTTTTCAAACATCTACAGGTGCAGAACTGATTTTTTGGTTCCAAGGGTAGGTGCTTTTTCCTGATTGCCTGAAGTCTCATCGGCTGCCGGCCTGTCTGGTTTGTGGTTGTGATGTAAACGGGATGAGGAATGCCAGCCGGCATTGTCAAGATCGGTTTTGCGGCTTGATGTGGATAACCTTGTAACGGATGCTACTGGGTGCATAAAAATAACGTGCGTTTTTCATCATTACGCTTCTGGCTCGGTATTGGTACGTTACTGGTTGCCATCGTGCTGCTGGTCCTGTTTTTGTGGCTCAGCAAAAGCACTCGGCTGCAGCCTCCGGCGGTGAAGAATACGTCCTCTACGGTTTTTTCATCGACGGATGACCAGCCTTTCCTGTCCGCTATTGATGATCTGGCGCGGAAGTATGTGCATGCCGATGCCCTTGAACGTTTTACGGAATGGGTTTCCCGTGGCTCTCACCGCTGGCTGCTGACTCGCTGGGAAGGCCTTTATCAGGATCCTGGCGAGGTTAAGACGTTTTTTGCCGCCTGTCGCCAGCTTGCCAATGAAAACCCGGCGGGCTATCAGCTTCTTTCCTATGTGGATGGAAGCAAAACCAATTTTCTCCTTATTCTCCGGCAGGGCTATGTGTTGGGCAGCATGCGCCTGCATTGGGTTGGACCTGAAAAGGTTCAGAACCTTCCCCGGCCGATACTTCCCAGAATCGCGATTATTATTGATGATATGGGAATGAACCTGCCCATTGCCAAACAGTTTGTTCAACTGTCTGTTCCCTTGACCTTTTCTATCTTTCCTTATGCTCCCCATGCTCGTGAAGTTTCCAGGCTGCTGCGGGATGCCGGTCAGCAGGTCATGCTGCATGTTCCCATGGAGCCCCACGGGTATCCGGACGTGGATCCCGGCCCCGGCGCTCTGCTTGATACCATGGATGATCAGCTGCTGCTCTCCTGTTTTAACCGGGAACTTGCGGCTGTACCGGGAATCGTGGGGATCAATAATCATATGGGGTCGCGGTTGACGGAAAATCGGCACATTATGGCCTTGTTCATGCGCTGCCTGCAGGGTAAGCCGCTTTTTTTCGTTGACAGTCGGACAACGGCGGCAACGGTTGCCTTTGATGAAGCGATAAAGGCCGGAATTCCCGCTGGCCAGCGGGATGTTTTTCTGGACAATGTCAAGGATGAACAGTATATCCTGGCCCAGATTAAAAAGTTGGTTGCCATTGCCCAGATCAAGAAAACAGCGGTAGGAATTGGTCATCCTTACCCTGAAACGGTGGCCGCTTTGCGCCATCTCAAGCGCATGGCGAGCGATGCCAGGGTGGATCTGGTTCCGGTCAGTAAAGTAGTTGAGAAATAGGGAGGGTTAAAAAGGATTCTGCCATGATTCAATCGATGATTTTTTCCTTTATGGGAGGGTTGGGCCTTTTTCTCTACGGCATGAAGATCATGTCCGAAGGACTGCAGAAGGCTGCCGGTGATCGGCTCAGGAAGTTGCTGGAAAAACTGACCACGAACCGTGTCATTGCTTTTTTGGTTGGGGTGGGGGTGACCGCGGTTATCCAGAGCAGCAGCGCGACCACCGTCATGGTGGTTGGCTTTGTCAATGCCGGTTTGATGAACCTGCTCCAGGCCATCGGTGTTATCCTGGGGGCCAACATCGGGACCACGGTAACCGCCCAGATGATTGCTTTCAAGGTCCAGCATTATGCCCTGCCGGCGATTGGTCTGGGGGTTGGCCTGCGCCTGTTTGCCACCAGCCGCCGCTGGCAGTATTATGGCGAGATCCTGATCGGTTTCGGCATGCTTTTTTATGGATTGACGGTCATGAAAAGTGGTCTGACCGCACTCAAGCATCATGCCTCTTTTCAGCAGGCCTTTGTCACGTTCGGCAAAAACCCCATTTTGGCGGTGCTGGCCGGTGCCCTGTTGACTATGATCCTGCAAAGCAGCAGCGCCACGGTCGGCATTACCATGACCCTGGCGGTAAGCGGCGCCCTGAGCTTTAAAGGCGGGGTAGGTTTGGTGCTGGGTGAGAATATCGGCACCACCATTACCGCCCTGCTGGCCAGCATCGGCACCAACACCACCGCCAAACGGGCGGCCAGGGCCCATATGATTTTCAATGTCATCGGGGTTTGTTATATCCTGCTGCTGTTTCCGCTGTTTATTAAACTGGTGGACTACATTACTCCCGGCGATCCTGATCTGGTGATCAAATCTGCCGGTGAAGCGTTGAAATATGGCCTGGCGGTTGGTGACAAGCCTTGTATCGCCCGACACCTGGCTAACGCCCATACTCTTTTCAACGTCTTCAACTGCATGCTTTTTCTGCCATTTCTTGGCATTCTGGCCAAAATAAGCACCTGGATGGTTCCCGCTCATGATGATGACGAGCAGGAAACCCATTTACGCTATTTGGACAACCGGGTTCTGGATACGCCGTCGCTGGCGGTTTCCCAGGCCCGCCAGGAAACCATCCGGATGATGGAAATTGCCCTGAAAATGTTTAACCAGACCATGGAATGTTCCCATCATTATTCCATGAAGCTGGTAGATAAAATATACCGTAAGGAAAACAGCATTGATATGCTGCAAAAAGAGATAACGGATTTCATCGTGGCGTTGAATCCCCAGTCACTGACCCCGGAATTTTCCCGGGAAGTGACCTCGCTGATGTACATGGTAAACAATATTGAACGGATCGGCGACCATTCGGAAAATCTAATAAAGTTGATCGAAAGGCGTCTTGACGGCAAAATAGTTTTCAGCGAGGAGGCCTTAAAGGAGCTGGAGGACATTGCTTCCAAAACCGCGGAATTTCTCGAACTTATTCGCAATGGTTTGAAGCAGGGCGACAAAAAGATTATGGATGAAGCCAAACGTCTGGAGAACAGCATCAATATGCTGGAAGACCATTACCGGAAAGGGCACATCTCACGTTTGAACGCCGGCTGCTGCACGGTGGACGCCGGCTTGATCTTTATCGATATGCTGACTAATTTTGAAAAGATCGGTGATCACTGTTTTAACCTGGCGGAATCAATTGCCGGACTGAAATAATGGTTTTGCGGGTGGCAGCTGTTGATGCCGGTACCAATACGTTCCGGCTGCTGATCGCCGACCGGGACGGTGGGGTGCGTCACCCTTTATGTAAAGTACAGCGGATTACCCGATTGGGGCGCGGCTATCAGCGGGATGTTGGTTTGTCCGCGGAATCAATGGAGCGGGCCAAAGAAGTTTTGACAGAGTTTTCCCGCCTCATTGATCGTCATGCTCCTGATCGGCTGCGGGCGGTAGCCACCAGTATCGTGCGGGAGGCAAACAATGGCCGTCAGTTTGTTGAGGATGTTTTCCGGAAAACCGGCATTGATCTGGAGGTGATTTCGGGCCGGGAGGAGGCCCGGTTGACGGCCCGCGGGGTTTTGCAGACGGTGCCGGCTGCCGGCCGGGCGCAGCTGATTTTTGATATCGGCGGCGGCAGTACGGAATTTATCCTGGTTGATCTTGATGGTTCAGTCCGGGCATGTATGAGCTATCCGTTCGGGGTGGTGAAGCTGACGGAGAGATATTTTGCGGCTGACAATCAACCATCATCCGGCTATTATTCGGCGGCAAGAAAACATATTGACCGTTATCTGGATGCTTTTATCAGAGAGTTGACAATACATGGCGGTTATCCCCTGGCTGAGGGAACGGTTCTAGTCGGAACGGCCGGAACCATGACTACTTTCGCGGCTATTGATCAGCAATTGGAAATATATGATCCAGGGATGATCAATGGTTATGCTCTCAGTTTTTCCCGCCTGGCGCTGCTTCAAGAGAAGCTTTGGAAAATGGACGTCAACCAGCGACGACAGGTTCATGGCCTGGAACCGGGGCGGGAAGATGTCATTGTTGCTGGTGGATTGATAGCCTTGGCAATGATGGAGCGACTGGGTTTTGACCGGGTAACGGTCAGTGATGACGGGTTGCTGGAAGGGGTGGCGCTTTCATTGTTGACCGGGAATCTATGAGAATGATCAGAAACAGGTTGATGATACATGCTTTTGGGCGCGTGGGTGCCGTCTCACTGGTGATGGCGCTGATGCTACTGCTGAACACCGCCCATTTCGCGGTGGCTGCCGGCGCCTCAACTATGAATCAGCGAGCCGAGCAGGCCTATAAACTGGCGAAAAAAGAGTACGGACAATTCAACCGTGATCGTAAGCAGTGGTCAAAAAGAAAAAACTGGATTCGCTTGATCAAGCGTTTCACCCGGCTCCATCAGGATTATCCCCATAGCCAGCGTGCCGATGACGCCCTCTATCTGGCCGCCAGTCTCTATTCGTCTTTGTACAATTATTCCGGTTGGAATGCCGATTTGCAGCGTTCCAATGACCTGTACGGGAAAATTGTGGCTGATTATCGCGACAGCCGTCTGGCCGATGATTCCCTCTACCATATGGGACTTAATGCCATCAGAATGGGGCGTCAGGAACAGGCAAGGTCCTATTTTCGCCAGGTTATCCAGGATTTTCCCAAGGGTGACATGGTTGGCAAAGCCAAGGCCAGGCTGATTTTGGCCCCGCCGCCGGCGAAAAAAACCTCCTCTTCCTGCGCGAAAACCGGCGGCACCGGGGTGTATCAACCCGAAGCCCCGCGGGGAAAGGGCTCTTTGAAAGGCAAGGCCCGGGTTGACAATATCCGTTACTGGTCGTCCCCAACCTATACCCGGGTGGTAATTGATCTGGACCATGAAGTTTCCTACACGCGCGGGATTTTGAAAGATAAGCGGCAGCGCGACCGGATCAAATCAATTTACCTTGATCTTCACAACGCCTTTATCAGCGGCAGGAGCCGGAACATCGATATTAATGACGGTATTCTGAAGCGAGTAAAGGTTGCCCAGTACAACAAACAGACGGTCCGAACGGTTATCAACCTGGATTCCATTGCCGACTACAAAATTTTTGATCTCGGCAACCCGCCGCGAATTGTCATTGACGTTATCGGCGACCGGGTCAAGGAGCGATTAGCCAAGAAATCCCTGGGGGCAAAGGGAACGGCGGTAAAAACCGGGCCGGGTGATGCCGATCAGCTTTCTCTGGCTCAGCAGCTGGGACTGGGCATCGGTAAAATTGTTATTGATCCCGGACATGGGGGCAAAGACCCCGGAGCCATCGGCCCGCATCGGGTCAAGGAAAAATTTGTGGTGCTGGACATTGCCAAAAGGTTGAAAGCCGAACTGGAAAAGCAGATGAACTGCCAGGTGGTGATGACCAGAGACCATGACTGCTTTATTCCTCTGGAAGAACGCACGGTCATTGCCAACACCAAGAAAGCGGATCTGTTTGTTTCCATCCATGCCAATGCCAGTCGCAACCGCAAGGCCCATGGGGTGGAGACCTATTTTCTCAACTTGGCTACCGACAAAGAAGCAATGGAACTGGCCGCCAAGGAAAATGCCACCTCAACCAAGAAAATCAGTGATTTGCAGCTTATTTTAAACGATCTCATGCGCAACTCGAAAATCAGTGAATCCAGTCGGCTGGCCCGCTCGGTTCAGGATCATCTGGTAAAGCATTTGCGGGGGAAATATCGCAACGTGAAGAACCTGGGAGTAAAGCAGGCGCCTTTCTACGTCTTGATCGGGGCCCAGATGCCCAGCATCCTGGTGGAAACTTCCTTTGTTTCCAACCGGATGGAAGAAAAAAGGCTTGATTCGGCTGCCTATCGGCAGAAAATTGCTGAAGGGATTGCCGCCGGCATCAAGAAATATATTGAACAGGTGAAGATGGCCGGTTTGCGTCGTTGAAAATTTTTCCTGGTTGAATAAAAAGGAGAGAAAAATGGTGAATGAGCGGAAACATGTAAAGCGGGGCTTGTGGAATCACCTGATGAGATGCGGGGTTGAAATGGGCCTGGCAAGCATTATTTATGAGGTCGGAGTGGCTTCTAAATATATCAATCATGCCATGCGTACCGGGGACCTGGGGCTTGCCGGGACCAGCAACCTCTATGGGGAAGAACAGCTGGCCCTTGATGTTTTGGCTGATGAGATTATCAAGGATCGCCTGGATCATACCGGCCGGGTTTCAAGAATTATTTCCGAGGAACAAAGTGAAATCATCATTTTTGAGCGCAAGGGAAAATTGCGGCAGTATGCGGTCTGTTATGATCCTCTGGATGGTTCATCCCTGGTGGACGTCAACCTGGCGGTGGGAACCATTGTTTCCATTTATTCCGGCAATGATCCTCTGCAGGCCGGGCGCAACCAGATGGGGGCGATGTATGTCCTGTACGGTCCGCGGACAACCCTGGTCTATTCGGTGGGCAAGGGAGTTTATGAATTTACCTTGAACAGCCTGGGCGAATATACGCTGACCCGGGAAAATATTGTTTTGAAGGATCATGGAAATATTTACAGCCCCGGGGGATTGCGACAGAAGTATTTGCCCGGCCAGCGTAAATTTGTCAGCTATCTGGAAGACAACGGCTACAAGCTGCGTTACAGCGGCGGTTTTGTGCCGGATGTCAACCAGATACTGTTGAAGGGTTCGGGCATTTTTATGTACCCGGCCCTTTCCGACAGTCCCGAAGGCAAGCTTCGTCTGCCTTTTGAACTTAATCCCATGGCTTTTCTGATTGAAAATGCCGGGGGAGCGGCCAGTACCGGCGCCATGCCCATTCTTGATGTTGTACCGGAACATCTTGATCAACGATGTCCCGTTTACATTGGCTGCCGGCGGGAAGTTGCCATGGCGGAAGATTTTCTGGCGGTTGAGGCCCGGTAAGGTGCAGGCTTATTGCCCCGGTAAAAAAGAACACTGGACTTTTAATAAATTCAGACTTATTTTGTAATGGTTACTTGCAATGGTTACAGGAGCTATTCATGAGCGAAACCACTATCCCCTTGGCCCTGACTTTTGACGATGTTTTGCTGCAGCCCAGCTATTCCGAGATCCTGCCTCTGGATACGGATGTGAGCACCTGGCTGACCAGGGACATAAAGCTGAATATTCCCTTGTTGAGCGCGGCGATGGATACCGTTACCGAGTCCCAGACGGCCATCTGCATGGCCAGGGAGGGCGGCATCGGCATCATCCATAAGAACATGTCGATAAAATCCCAGGCGCTGGAGGTTGACAAGGTAAAGAAATCGGAAAGCGGCATGATCGTCGATCCCATTACCATGCATCCGGATCAAAAAGTACATGAAGTACTGGAAATCATGAGGAAATATCGCATTTCCGGGGTGCCGATCGTCGATGGGGAAAAATTGGTGGGCATTGTTACCAACCGGGATCTGCGCTTTGAAACAGAGATGGAACGTTCCCTGAAAGACGTGATGACCAAGGACAACCTGGTGACGGTGCCGGTGGGAACCAGCATGGAAGAGGCCAAGGTTCTGCTTCATGAAAACCGGATTGAAAAGCTGCTGGTTGTTGATGACGGCGGCCGGCTGCAGGGATTGATTACCATCAAGGATATTGAAAAAACCCGCAAGTATCCTTCTTCCTGCAAAGACAGTCTGGGCCGGTTGCGGGTGGGAGCGGCAGTTGGGGTGTCGGAGGATCGGGAGGAGCGGATCGACGCCCTGCTGGCGGCCGGGGCGGATGTGATTGTCATTGACACCGCCCATGGGCACAGCAAAGGGGTGCTGGAGGCCACGGTTGAGACAAAAAAGAATTTTCCCTGCCAGCTGATCGTTGGCAATGTCGCAACCCCTGAAGCTACTGAACGGCTGATTCAGGCGGGGGCCGACGCGGTGAAAATCGGCATTGGCCCCGGTTCCATCTGTACCACCAGGGTGGTTGCCGGTGTGGGGGTTCCCCAGGTAAGCGCCCTGCAGGCCTGCAAAGTGGTCGCGGATCGGAAAGGCATTCCTTTGATTGCCGACGGGGGAGTGAAGTTTTCCGGCGACATTGTCAAGGCCCTGGCGGCCGGCGCCCATTCGGTGATGATTGGCTCCCTTTTCGCGGGTACGGAAGAAAGCCCCGGTGAGACGATTCTTTACCAGGGGCGCAGCTATAAAATGTATCGGGGCATGGGTTCTCTGGGGGCCATGAAGTCGGGGAGCAAGGATCGTTATTTTCAGCATGATGTTGACGCGGCCAAGCTGGTTCCCGAAGGGATTGAGGGCCGGGTGCCTTACAAGGGACCGTTGTCTTCCAGCATCTATCAGCTGATTGGCGGCCTGCGGGCCGGGATGGGCTACGTTGGCTGTCGGGATATTGAGCAGCTGCGGACGTCCGCCCGCATGGTTCGCATAACCCAGGCCGGGCTGCGGGAAAGTCATGTTCACGATGTTATTATTACCAAGGAAGCTCCCAATTACCGCTTAGATTAACATGTCCGCATACTTCGGAAGGAAGAAAATGACCCCCGATATTCATGCCGAAAAAATTCTCATCCTGGATTTTGGCTCCCAGTATACGCAGCTCATTGCCCGCCGGGTTCGCGAAAGCAAGGTGTATTGTGAGATTTATCCTTACAACATGACCGTTGAGCAGGTGAAGACTTATGCCCCGGCGGGGATTATTCTTTCCGGCGGTCCCGCCAGCACCTACGGCGACAAAGCCCCTCATCTTGATCCGGCCATCCTTGGTCTGGAAATTCCCGTGCTGGGCATCTGCTATGGCATGCAGGAGATGGTCATCCAGCTGGGCGGGAAGGTTGAGCGAACCAGGGAGCGGGAATTCGGCAAGGCGGAACTGCTGGCCGGCGACCGCCCGGATCCCCTGCTGGCCGGTCTGGATTTCCCGCAGCAGGTGTGGATGAGCCACGGCGACCGGGTGACCGGTTTACCGTCGGGGTTTGAAGTTGTTGCCAGGACGGACAACGCCCCGGCAGCGGCCGTTGCTGATGCGGAAAGAAGATTTTGGGGCGTGCAGTTTCATCCGGAGGTCATTCATACTCCCGGCGGCCGGCGGATATTGGACAACTTTATTTTTACCATCTGCGGCTGCCATGGATTATGGACGATGAAGTCCTTTATTGACTCCAATATTGAGGAAATCCGCAAACGGGTTGGCAAGGAAAAGGTTATTTGTGGCTTGAGCGGCGGGGTTGATTCATCGGTGGTTGCTCTGCTTCTCCATCGGGCCATCGGCAGTCAACTAATCTGTGTTTTTGTCAACAACGGGGTTTTGCGTAAAAACGAGGCGGAAGAGGTCCAGCAGCTTTTTGGTGAAAAGCTGAAGCTCAATTTACGCTACGTGGATGCCAGCGAGAGATTTTTAAGCCGGCTTGACGGGGTAACCGACCCGGAAAAAAAGCGGAAAATTATCGGCAATGAATTTATCCGCGTTTTTGAAGAAGAGGCCGGCAAGCTGGGGAAAATACGTTTTCTGGCCCAGGGAACGCTGTACCCGGACGTGATCGAAAGCGTTTCTTTTAAAGGGCCTTCGGCAGTTATCAAAAGTCATCACAATGTCGGCGGTCTGCCGGAGCATATGCAGATGGAGTTGATTGAGCCGTTGCGCGAGTTGTTCAAGGATGAAGGGCGCGAGGTCGGCCGCGAACTGGGCCTGCCGGAGCAAATGGTCAAGCGGCAGCCGTTCCCCGGTCCCGGGCTGGCGATTCGCATTATTGGCGCCGTCACTCCCGAACGCCTGGCGATTCTGCGTGAAGCTGACAGCATCGTGGTTGAAGAAATAACCAAGGCCGGTCTTTATGATGAAATCTGGCAGGCTTTCGCCGTGCTGGTGCCGGTGAAAACCGTGGGCGTGATGGGTGATGAAAGAACCTATGAAAAGGTGATTGCCATCAGGGCCATTACCAGTGTTGACGGCATGACGGCCGATTGGGCCCGCCTGCCCCATGATCTGCTCGGACGTCTGTCAAACCGGATTATCAACGAAGTGCATGGCGTCAACCGGGTCGTGTATGACATCTCCTCCAAACCCCCCGGAACCATTGAATGGGAATAGTATAGCTCCTTAATATTCCCTCCGCTGCCAGGGCGGTAGCTTAGTGCCTTATCCCTGAAAGGCTGTCAAAAAAAACAAGAAATTGTCGGAAATA
>JAOZRP010000212.1 GCA_029940125.1 bacterium | reverse complement strand
CTGAAGTTCTGCCCACCGGTGTCTGTACCTACGAACACGTGGTCACTAATATTCCGCAGGAAGAAATTGTTTCCAAGGGTATTGAGGTGCGCGGCCTGAAAATCACCATTACCAAGATTGACATTCCGGTATCCTACGGTCCGGCCTTCGAAGGTGAGCGGATTAAAAAGGACGCCATGCACGTGGAGCTGGGCGGCCCGAAATCCATGGGTTTTGAGTTTGCCTATTCCAAACCTCTGGATGAAGTAGAAGACGGCAAGTTTGAAGTGGTCGGCCCCGATCTGGGCGATGTTGAAGTTGGCGGCCTGCTGCCCATCGGCATCTGGATTGAACTGGCCGGACGTAAATTTCAGGAAGACTTCGAGCCTATCCTCGAGCGTCAGTGTCACCACCTGCTGAACGGCGCTGAAGGGGTGCTGCATATCGGACAGCGCGACATTGTCTGGATGCGGATTTCCAAGAAAGCATTTGATGCCGGTTTCACCCTGAAACATTTCGGCACTATTCTCCATGCTAAGATGCACAATGAGTTCGGCGCCATCGTTGACAAGGTGCAGGTAACCATTTACACCGACGAAGCCAAGGTCAAGGAGCTGCTGGAAGTGGCCCGCAAAACCTGGCATGAACGTGACAACCGCCTGGCCGACATGATCGACGAAACCACTGATACTTTCTACTCCTGCACCCTGTGCCAGTCATTCGCCCCAACCCACGTCTGCGTGGTAACTCCGGAACGTCCGGGTCTCTGCGGCGCCTACAACTGGCTGGACTGCCGGGCTTCCTATGAAATCAATCCTCACGGCCCCAACCAGCCCATTGAAAAGGGTGACACCATTGATGAGCGCCTCGGCAAATGGAAAGGGGTTGACGAATTTGTCGCTCCCGCTTCCGGCAACGCTTTTGAGAGTTTCGCCGCCTATTCGATCATGGAAGATCCCATGACCTCCTGCGGCTGCTTCGAAGCCATTGCCGCCTGCCTGTTCGCCGCCAACGCCATCATGGTTGTTGACCGCGACTATACCGGCGAGACCCCCTGCGGCATGCCGTTCTCAACCCTGGCCGGTACGGTCGGCGGCGGCCTGCAGACTCCTGGTTTTGTCGGCATCTCCAAGTTCTACATCGGCAGCAAGAAATTCATCTCGGCTGAAGGCGGCATCAAGCGCCTGGCCTGGCTGCCGAAAGCTCTGAAAGAGCAGCTGAAGGAAATGATTGAAAAACGTGGCGAAGAAATCGGCATCCCCAATTTCTATGACATGATCGCCACCGAAGAAAACGGGACCACGGAAGAGGAAGTCATGGCCTTCATGACCGAAGTCGGTCATCCGGCCCTCGAGATGGATCCGTTGATGTAATATGACAACCGTATAGAAGGAACTTTATTCGGCCCAAGGGAATCTCGTGAAAATCGGGAGCGGACCCGCCGCTGTGATCGGGGACGAAAGCCGTAACAAACCACTGAACATCCATGTTTGGGAAGGAACGGTCAGTAGGATGATCCGTAAGCCAGAAGACCTGGCCGAATATAACATTTTCCTCATCTCTCTTCGCGGTTAACAGGAGAGTGGGGGGCAGCAATCAAACCAACTTATGAAAGGAGATAAGTGAATGGGACTCACTGGAATCCAAATATTTAAATTGCTCCCCAAAACTAATTGTAAGGAATGTGGCAGCCCCACATGTTTGGCTTTTGCCATGCAATTGGCAGCGGGTAAAGCTGAACTGGACAAATGTCCGTATGTATCTGATGAAGCCAAAGCTCAACTGAGCGAAGCCTCCGCACCGCCGATCCGCGGGGTGGAAATTGGCACTGGCGACAACGCCATTAAAGTCGGTGAAGAGCTGGTCATGTACCGGCATGAAAAAACCTTTATCAACCCGACCGCCATCGCCGTCCTGGTCACTGATGCCATGGCTGACGATGAAGTAGATGCTAAAATCAACAACCTGAACACGGTGTCGTTTGAGCGTGTCGGCCTGAATCTGGCCCCCAATCTGCTGGCGGTGCAGAACGCCAGTGGCGATGCCGGAAAATTTGAAGCTCTGGTCAACAAGGCTCTGGGTGCCACTGAAAAAGGCCTGATCCTGATCAGTGATGATCTGGCCGCCCTTGAAGCCGGCGCCAAGGCCGCTAAGGATCGCAAGGTTCTGCTGTATGCCGCTACCGCCGACACCGCCGAAAAGGTAGCCGCCATCGCCAAGGAAAACGGCGCCTCAGTGGTTGCCAAGGGTGATTCGATTGAAGCGGTTTCTAACTTCACCAAGACCATCGTCGATGCCGGCGTCAAAGACATCGTCCTCGACACCAATTCCGGCAATCTGAAGCAGATGTTTTATGACAACACCCAGATACGCCGGGCGGCCTTGAAAGCCAAAAACAAGGATGTCGGCTATCCGACCATCAACATGATTTGCAATATGACCGACGATCCTTACAAGGAAGCTCTGTACGCGGCCATCGCCATTGCCAAGTATGGCAGCATTGTGGTCTTGAGCGACGTTGACAAGGAACGGATGCTGCCGCTGCTGGTCCAGCGTCTGAACATCTACACCGACCCGCAGCGTCCGATGATCATGGATGAAGGCATCTATGAAATCAACAAGCCTGGTCCTGATTCACCGGTCATTATTACCACCAACTTCGCCCTGACCTATTTCATCGTCTCCGCGGAAGTGGAAGCCAGTCGCGTACCGACCTGGCTGCTGATCATGGATGTTGAGGGGATGTCGGTTCTGACCGCCTGGTCCGCCGGCAAGTTTGTCGCCGACGCCATGGCGCCTTTTGTCAAAAAGAGCGGCATCACCGACAAGGTCAATCATAAAAAGATCATTATTCCCGGTTACGTGGCCCAGTTGTCCGGGGAATTCCAGGAAGAGCTTGGTGATGACTGGGAAGTGATCATCGGCACCCGTGAAGCCTCTGATCTTCCTGCTTTCCTGAAACAGATGACCGGAGCCTAGCATAAAAAGCGTGGAAAGATAGGAGCTGGCGCGGCCGGCTCCTATCTTTTTCCCTAATTTTAACGATATAATAGAGTTTTATTAGAAAACGGAGGCTAAAAAATGGCAAAAGTACTGACCCTTGCTGAAAGCATCAACATTATGTCAAAAACCATCGGTCCGGCAATCAAAGAGCGTGATCCGAAACCGATCCAGAAGATGGCGATTGAACAGGAAAAGGCCGGAGCCGACTACCAGGATCTGAACCTGGGACCGGCCCGGAAAGCCGGCGACGAAATGATGGCCTGGCTGGTTAAAACGGTTGAAGAAGTATCATCACTGCCGCTGGCCCTGGACAGCACCAACCATGACGCCATCATTGCCGGGTTGAAAGCAACCAAGAACCCGGAAGACGCGATCATTAATTCCATTACCGCCCAGCCTGACAGCCTGACCACCAGGATGCCGATCGTCAAGGAATTCGGTTGCAACTTTGTGGCCCTGACTCTCAGCGAAGAAGGCATTCCCCGGGATGTTAACGAGCGCGGCATGTGCGCGGCTGAAATTTATAACAAGGCCCTGGAATATGACATCTCGTCGGAAAAGATGTGGATCGACCCCATCGTTCTGCCGGTCAGCGTCGACCCCGGCCAGGTGGCATCCTTCCTCGAATTCCTGCCCCTGATTCCTGATTTCGCTCCTGGAGCCAAATCAACCTGCGGTCTTTCCAACATCTCCAATGGTTCCCCGACTGAACTCAGGGGCTACCTGAACCGGGCCTATCAGGCCATGCATAAGTACCTGGGCATCTATTCTTCCATTGTTGACGCGTATGACGCGGAAATGATGGCTCTCTGCCAGGATAAAATTCCGGCGGTTGACGAGCTGACCAAGAAAATGATGGAAGGTGAAGAGGTTGATGAAAAATCCCTGAGCGTTGAACTGCAGGTTTACTACCGCAGCATCAAGTGCCTCAAGGGTGAAGTTCTTTATTCTCACTCCTGGATTGAAGATCTGGTGGATAAATACAATAAAGACTGGTATAAATAAAAATCGGTCGACTGGAAAAAGAACGAAAAAAGCCGCGCATCTGACGATGCGCGGCTTTTTTTTCCATTTTTCAGGATAATAAGCTTTGAGTTTTCAGTGGAGCTATGCTTCCACCGGTTGATGCTCCCTGATCCAGCGGGCTATCTTCTGTTTATTGAAACGCCAGAACTTGCTGACTTTGTAACCAGGAAGAATGCCTTTTCTGGCCATATAGTTGACATTATCAGGGCTGGTATCAAGCATAATCGCCACGTCAACACTGCCTATCTCCCGATCTGATCGGACAATCTTCATCAGATCTCACCTCCTCTGCAACGGTATGAATACTTTTTCGACTTTCTCAGCTGTCCTTACGGCAGTTTCTTACTATTCTTTACTGTTTTCTTAAGGTAATAATAATCATTCTCCCGTGTCTTGTCAACAACAAAAAAAGCTATGGAATATTTCCATAACTTCATGATCAAACCGGCGACCTCCCACCGCGGGAAATTGGTGGAGCTGAACGGGATCGAACCGTCGACCTCTTGACTGCCAGTCAAGCGCTCTCCCAGCTGAGCTACAGCCCCATCTGTTTCCTGCCGCTTATCGCCTTTTCGCGAGCAGTTTTCCTATCATAGACAACCCTGGCTTGTCAACAGGATATTTTATCCTAAACTGAGCGGTTGGCTTTTAGCCGTTA
>JAOZRP010000561.1 GCA_029940125.1 bacterium | reverse complement strand
AGTCGGCTGCCGGGGTGTAGAGAAAGGTGCTGCCGCTTTGCTGCACCAGGGAGCCGTGTTCGGGGAAGGTGGACACGGTATAGGTCAAATCGCCGCTGTCGGTTTCAAGGTCATCGCCGCTTAACACAATGACAAGCGAGCTGTTTTCCGCCACGGTTACCGCCATATTTCCGGCGGCAGGCTGGTCGTTTACCGGTTCGATAGTGATGGTGACCTGGGTTTTGTCGATGCCCAGTTTGCCGTCGTCCACCCGGAAGGAGAAGCTGTCCGTGCCATTGTAGTTTTCGTCAGGCTGGTAGCGGACCGTATGGGTTGAGGGATCGAAATCAAGCAGAACGCCATGGCCTGGGGACTGGCTGATGCCAAAGGAGAGCGGGTCGCCGTCAGCATCGGTTGCCGCCAAAGTAATGAGTATGGAGCCGTCCTCGGTGACGTTGATGTTTTGCGGGGTGGCGACCGGATCGTTGTTCGTTGTCCGGTCCACCGTGAAAAAGTGGATGTAGTCGTCGCCGCCGGTGCCGTCCGCGTTGCCGTCCAGGGCGTTGCCGGCGGTGTCATAAATCGCCTTGGTGCCCGAGAGGGTGAGGCGGTAACTGCCTTCAGCCAGGACGCCGTCGGTTAATTCCAGCACCAGGTTGGTTTCCGGGAAGGAGTAGGCCGGGTTGAGCTGAATGGTTACGTCATCATTGGTGTCAAACAGACCGTCGGCCCCGGCTTGAAGCAATTCATAATTTGCCTGGGAGCGGGCGCTGACGATATCCAGCGATTCGCTGAAATCAACGGCGATGGAGGTGAAGGCCAGGGCCGTGGAGCCATGGTTTTCCGGCAGTTCGGCAATGGCCAGCACCTGGGGCGCGGTGGTGTCCCCGGAATCCCCCTGGAATTCAAAGGCGCCCATGTCCAGGTAGTCAAAACCCGGCGTGGGGGTGAAAAGGAGGGATTGGGCATTGGCCAGGTTGGCGGTTCCGTTGTACGAGGCCACCACAAAGGTGCGGCTGTTGCCGGCTGAAACCCCGATGGTGGGGGTCAGGCCGTCATTGCCGCTGCCGTAATCGAAACGGAAGGAGCCGTCGCTGAACAATGTCACGGCGAAGTTTACCTCGCCGTATGGTGTTTCATTCAGCCTGCCCCGCCAGCGGAAAGTGACCTGATTCGTCACAGAGTCATCAATGAAAATATCCCCGGAATAATAAGATGTATCCAGATTGTCCCACAAGGGAGCAATGCGGACGTTGCGCTGCAGCACCTCCATGGAATTGTCGGAAGAATTGGGGGAGTCCGGCCCGGCAAAATGGAGGAAGCCGTTGCTGGC
>JAOZRP010000560.1 GCA_029940125.1 bacterium | reverse complement strand
AACAAGGCAACTTTTACGCTTCAATCGCCGGGAAAAACTTTGGGCAGCTCACGATATCGCGCCTGAAAACAGCACCGGTTGCTAGCAACAACCTGTAAAAAGCAAAGCAGACATGGTTTTTTTCGCTGTTTTTTTGAACAAAGCCGAAAGTCGGGTCCTGATGTTTTCCGCCGGTGGAAAAAGCGAGAAAAAACTTGACAAAATAAAATGATTATATTAGATGTCGACCCTCTTTGGCGTTGCCCGCCGTTAACAATGGCAGGGCAGCGGAGTATTGCGTTTTTTTCAGTGGAGATGATGAATGAAGACCTTTATGGCAAAAAATGAAGATATTGAACGCGCCTGGCATCTGATCGATGCCGACGGCAAGGTGCTTGGCCGCCTGGCGACGGAAATTGCCGACATCCTGCGGGGGAAAAACAAGCCGATTTACACCCCCCATGTCGACACCGGTGATTTCGTGGTGGTGGTCAATGCCCGGAATATCAAATTGACCGGCAATAAGTGGGCTGGCAAGATGTACCATCATCATACCGGCTACCCCGGCGGCATCAAATCGGTTCCGGCCGAGAAGCTGCACGCCAAGAAGCCGGAGGAATTGATCCGCCTGGCGGTTAAGGGCATGCTGCCGAAAAATCGCCTGGGACGGAAAATGTTTAAAAAGCTCAAGGTTTACGCTGGTGGGGATCATCCCCATGAGGCCCAGCAGCCGGTCAGCCGGTCGGCAGGCTGATCGCACGCGGTTTTTGTAAGGCAGGATATTCACTAAATTAAAAGAAATTGAGGGCAGGTTAATAAAGATATGGGAACAAAACGTTATTACGCGACCGGCAAAAGGAAGTCAGCCGTCGCCCGTGTGTGGCTGCAGGAAGGTTCTGGGGCGATTGTGATCAACAAAAAACCCATGGACGAGTATTTTTCCGTGGAAATGGCCCGCAAGCTGGTGCATCAGCCCTTGCAGCTGGCCGAGATGGACAACAAACTGGATATCATGGCCACCGTTGCCGGAGGCGGGGTTACCGGGCAGGCCGGGGCGGTCAAGCACGGCATTACCAAGGCCCTGCTGGAGTACAACCCGGAGTTGCGTCCGGTGCTGAAAAAAGCCGGGTTTATTACCCGTGACGCCCGGATCAAGGAACGGAAAAAATACGGTCAGCGTGGTGCCAGGGCCCGTTTCCAGTTTTCCAAGCGTTAGAATTTATCCGGCAATTGCCGGCGCTTCTGCTGTCCGCCGGCGATATTGCTGTTTTTTCACCATAATGCTAAGGAGGTCCTTGTGGGCCTCCTTTTTTTATTGATGGATTTGCGGCAATGCCATA
>JAOZRP010000559.1 GCA_029940125.1 bacterium | reverse complement strand
CAACCTGGCTGTCATGAACTGAAGCTGAGGTAACCAAGGCGCTGACCGGCAAACCGACATCATTGACATCCAAATGCAGCTTGTAGCCATTCCAGGATGTTTTATACCCTTTGGCATTCTTCTTGGTTCCCCGGTCGCAGACTGTTGACAGTTCGGCAATTGCTTCTTCAGCTGACTGGTCGGTTTGTCGTACAAGTCTGGTTTTTGCCGGTTCCCGCTTTTCACCTTTAGCTGGCCGCCCTCTTTTGCGCGGTTTTTTGGCCTTCTTTATCTTTTTAGCCGGCTTCTCACGGCCAACGATGGCTGTGGAATCCCGGCTGATATGGCCGATTATTTCATCGGCAAGATAGTCTTGTACCAAGGCATCATGGACACGTTCTCCGAGAGCGCTTTCAGAAAACTCCTTGAATGCCCGGGAAAAGGTTGCTTCTGACGGAATGTCACAAAGGGCTTCAAAACCACATATCAGCCGCAACGAAACGGATGATTGCAAAGCCCTGATTAAATCCCTGGTTGTCGGATACCGGCAGAACGCTTTGGCAACATACGCCCGGGCAATAGCTTCCCGGGTGAGCAGTTTACGGCCAAGCCATTGGGTTGCTGACCGACGGATAACATATTTCTCAACTTCAACAATTTCTAAAATGGCAACCAAATGTTGCTCGTGCTTGGTGGGTGGAATATCAAAGCATTCATCTAAATGGGGTAAAAGAGTTTTTTGGACATATCCCATCAACCATGATATTCTCTCTCTGAGCTTCATCGTCAACCTCCAGTATATTTGTTATTTGTGATGGATTAACAAATAATACCATATAGTTGTCGATGAAGCTCTAAATTTTTATCAATTATTCAACTTTTTGAATATACTTTTGCAAGAAGCTCTGTTTATAAAGAATTAGAAAGTCGACTGGGAGTAGAAGATGACCAGACTGACTATTGGCAAATTGGCAAATGCCGCCGGAGTTTCCACCGACACCATACGCTTTTACGAGCGCTGCGGTTTGCTGCCGCCTCCGGACAGAACGGAATCCAATTATCGTTTGTACCCGGAAAAGTGTTCTGCGGTTGAAATTTATCAAAAGGGCCAAAGCTTTGGGCTTTACCCTCAATGAAATCAAGGAGCTGCTGGCCCTGCGTCATGGTCCTCGGGCGACCAAAGAAGAGGTCAAGCTGCTGACCGAGGACAAGATCAGGGATATTAAAAATCGGATTGTCGATCTGCAGCGCATCCTGGCGACCCTGGAACACCTTGCCGGCGCCTGTGACGGCCATGGCCCGGCAGATGACTGCCCGATCCTGGCGGCCATGGACACAGACAGTGA
>JAOZRP010000211.1:2768-4733 GCA_029940125.1 bacterium | reverse complement strand
CCTGGACATCCTGATCATCAAGCTTCAGCGGCGATTCATGCGCTTGATATAGAACAAGACAAACACTTTCAGCAAAATACTGAAAAAATGGTTAAGCCAATGAACTCGTAACAACTATAATAATGTCTTGGAAACCGATGGCACAGTAACGGCTCCAGATTCGAGGCACGCAAAACCAGCGGAATGAGGCGTACGTACAGTACGTCGCAATGACGCAGGTTGACGCGTAACGATGAAGATGGAATTGTTACGAAGCCATCAACGGTTAAAGGTACCCTCGGCAACCAAAGTTGCCGGATGAAAACGAGGTAGCAACTATGAGCAAGCTGAAAAAAGCCCTGGAAAAAGCCAAGGAAGCCCGGGAACAGGGAATTACTCCCACTCCCGAACCGGAAATCACCGCGGCGGCGGAGCATCCGCCGGCAGCGGAAAAAGCCCCGACGCCGTCTCCCGCTCCCGCCCGGAGCGCGGCACGTTCGCAGCCCCAGACCAAGGTGGTGGCCAGCAAGCGTGAAACCTTGAAAAAAAACAAGATCATTGCCGGGCTGGAGCCGGACGCCTTCAGCGATCACATAAAAATCATGCGGACGAGGATTCTCAACCTGCTGGAAAAAACCGGGGGCAACTCCCTGCTGATCACCAGCCCGCTGCCCGGGGAAGGCAAAACCCTGACCGCCATCAATCTGGCCATCAGCATTTCCCATGAAATCGACCGGACAACGCTGCTGGTGGACGCGGATCTCCGGACGCCGATGATCAACAACTACTTCGGCATCCCCAACGGCAAGGGGCTCTCCGACTACCTGCAGGACAAGGCGACCATCCCTGAGCTGCTGATCAACCCGGGAATTGAAAAGCTCACCATCCTGCCCGGCGGCAGTCCCATCCCCAACTCCTCCGAGCTGCTGGGCGCCCCGAGGATGGAGTCGCTGGTCGACGAGATGAAAAAACGCTACCCGGACCGCTTTCTCATTTTCGACAGCTCATCCCTGCTGACCAGCGCCGACCCCCTGGTTTTTTCCCGCTACATCGACGGCATCCTGCTGGTGGTGGAAGCGGAAAGAACCCCCAGGAGCGCCATCGAACAGGCCATGGAAATGCTCAAGGACAAGCCGGTGCTGGGTACGGTTTTCAACAAGGAAAAAGGGCGCTCCCGCGTCATTGACCAATACTGAAACCCCTCCAGCCTCCACCCGGAAATTCCCCGGATGCCAGGCAGAAACCAGGCGCCATGTATAAATCGTTTTACGGACTGAAGGAAAAGCCGTTCAACCTCAACCCCGATCCCGGCTACCTGTTCTGGAGCAGCGGGCATGAAAACGCCTACACCCACCTGGAATACGCCATTGCCGAGAACAAGGGCTTCGGGGTGATCACTGGCGAAGTCGGCTCCGGCAAAACCACTCTGATCAACTACCTGATCCACAAAATCCCCAAGGACCTCAACCTGGCCTTGATCAACAACCCCGACGTCAGCCCCACCCAGCTTTTGAAGATGCTCTGCCAGGAGTTCGAACTGGAGGCCGCCGACCGCGACAAGGCCTCCCTGCTGGAGCACCTGCAGCAGTTTTTGCTCAACACCTTCGCCAGCCGGCAGCGGGCCATCCTGATCATCGACGAAGCCCAGAACCTGCCGGCCAAAACCATCGAGGAAATCCGCATGCTTTCCAACCTGGAAGCGGAAAAGGAACACCTCATCCAGATCATCCTGGTCGGCCAGCCGGAACTCAAGGAAAAGCTGCAGCGCCGCAGCCTGCGCCAGTTCACCCAGCGGGTCACGGTCCACGCCCACCTGGGCAGCCTGACCGTCGACGACGTGCGCCGCTACATCAGGCACCGACTCAAGGTGGCCGGCGCCGCTAATCCCGACCTGTTCACCGAAGACGCCATCCAGGCCCTGCACGCCTATTCCAGCGGCATTCCCCGGCTGATCAACATCCTCTGCGACACGGCCCTGGTCTACGG
>JAOZRP010000211.1:0-2668 GCA_029940125.1 bacterium | reverse complement strand
CGGACATGAAAAAGCGCCTGCGCTCCCTGGAGCACCAGGTCCGCCTGCTGGAACAGCTGATCGGCAAGCTGGACCAGCAGCTGACCGAGGCAACCGCCGGCCGGGAGCAGCGGGATCAGCTGCTCGGCGAAATGCTGCAGCTGCTGAAGGAAAACCTGGACGGCCGGGTGAAAATGACCGGGCGCTTTTACCAGCTGCGGGAGAAATACCTCGCCCGCACCCAGGAGCCTTCCCCCCAACCCCAACCATCGCTCATCTCCCGCCTGCGCAAAAAAGGGTAGGCAAAAAACTCAGCCGGCACAGCCGGACTACAGGGTTTTCACCAACTTCTGCGCCTGCTGCCGGCCACGGAATTCCTCCTTGCCGCTGACCGACTTTGCCAGCCACTCTTTAGCCTGCTGACGGTCGTTCATTTTCAGGAAAGCCATCCCCAGGTGATACTGGCCGATGGGAATCTTGTCCAGCTTTTCCTTGACTCCCAGCAGCAGGTCGCGGGCTCGGGCATAGTCGCCCAGCTTATAGTAAACCCAGGCGGCCGAATCAATCACCACCGGCTCCTGCGCGTAGCGCTCGATCAGCGGCGCGATCAGCCGCAGAGCTTCCCGCAGGTTTTCCGGCGTGGGATCGTACTCGGCATAGTAAAAAGCCAGGTTGTTGGCCGCCACCACCGACCGGGGATTCTTCTCCAGCACCTCGCGGTAGATGGCCGCGGCCTTGTCCGTCTTCCCCTCCTTCTCGTACAGCGAGGCGGTAATCATGGCCAGGCCGGGATGGTTCGGGTTTCTCTTTCGCAGGTCCTCATAACGGGCAATGGCGGCGTCCAGGGAACCTTCCAGCTGCTCCAGGCGGGCCAGGGCAAAAATCGCCTGCTGGTTTTCCGGGTCCAGCTCCAAGGCCTTATTGAGATTCTTCCGGGCCAGCTCCGGGCGGCGGGAAATAATGTAAAAACGCCCCAAAAGAACATGGTAAAGGGGATTTTGAGGCCGCTTGGCCAGCTGCTGTTCAATCCTGGCCAGGATTTTCTCCCCCGGCTTTTTCTCCTTGATCATAATGTCGACAATCTGTTCCAGGGCTGGCGTCGCGTCGGGATTGACTTCCAGCACCTTTTCCAGCTGCTCCAGGGCCAGCTGGTTCTTGCCCTCCTGCCGGTAGATGGCCGCCAGGCCCATGCCGGCCTGAAGGACCCGGGGATTGAGTTCCAGGGTTTTCTTCAAAGCATCCTTGGCCAGGTTCGGCTCCTGGTTGGCCAGGTGAACCCGGGCCAGCTTCAGGCGCACCTGGTAATTGTCGGGAGCTTCGTCCAGCACGGCCCGGTATTCACCGGTGGCACCGACAAAATCCTTCCTGGCCGCCAGCATGTCACCCTTCAACTCGTGGGCCTTGATGTCCGCCGGATTTTCCTTTAAAACCTCGTCCACCAGCTTGAGCGCCTCGTCCGGACGCTGTTCCTGGAAGTCAACCGCGGCCAGGAACAGCTTGGCCTTGAGGAAGTCCGGCCCGGTGCGCACCGTGTCCATGTAGCCGTTCAACAGCTTTACCGCCTCGTCGACCTGGCGGATGTTGATATGGTAGCGGGCCAGCATTTCACAAACGCCGTAATTTTTCGGCAGATCCTGGCGGGCCTGCTTCAACACCGCCAGCATTTTATCTTCCTGCCTTTTCTCGGCATAAAACTTGGCCAGCAGCAGTCGGTATTCAGCCTGCTCCGGATGCTTGGCCACCAGGCCCAGAAGAACCTCTTCCGCTTCTTTTTCCCGGCCGTGCTGGTTGTAGAACTTGACCAGCAGCAACTGAACCTTTTCAGGTTCGGGATCGCCGGCCGCCATGGTTTTCAATTCCTGTTCAGCGGCGTCCAGTTCATGCTGCTGCTCCAGGATGCCCACCAGCAGCAGGCGGGCCTGGCGGTGCTTGACGTTGAATTTCAACAGATGCTGGAGCAGCTTCTTGGCCCCTTCGTAATCTTTCTGCCTGAGCTTCAGCCGGGCCAGCAGCACGTAAGGGTCGGCCAGCCTGGTATCCTTCTGCACCAGCGACTCCAGGATTTTCGTCGCTTTTTCTTCCTGCCGGTCGGCCAGCAGGCAGGCCGCCTTGAGATTCAGGGCTTCCTGGTTGTCCGCCTGCAGGCCCAGAACCAGCTCGGCCTTGGCCAGGGCCTCCTTTGGCTTCCGCCCCAGCATCAGCAGCTTGCCCAAATTCACCTGGGCTTCAAGCAGGTCGGCATCCAGCTCCACCGCCTGGTGCAGCGCCCCGTAGGCGCGGCGGAAATCGTTCTGCTTCAGGTAGGTCATCCCCAGCATCTGGTAGGCTTTGGCAAATTTCTGGTCCACCTGCAGGGCGTTTTTAAATTCCAGGGCGGCCTTGACGTAGTCCCCCTGTTCATACAGGGACATTCCCCGGTCATAGAACTTCATTTTCTTGTCTTCCGGGCCGCCGCAGGCGGAAACCATCACCAGGGAAAGCAGCAGCAGGAATACACATGACACTCTGACTATTTTTTTCATTCTGGCCACCTCGTTTTATGCCAATTCAAGATATTTCGCGTGATTTCAGAAATGCCGCCGCCGGCAGCATCTCCAGATATTTTTCAAATAAAGCTTTTAGCTGTTGGCTGTTAGCATGTTCCGGCATGGCTCTCGCTCATTCTCGCCGGCCGTCCATGGCCGGCTCC
>JAOZRP010000558.1 GCA_029940125.1 bacterium | reverse complement strand
AAGGGAAGGTCGCCGTCTATGCGGACGGGCAGCCGTGATTTTGGGTCGCGATAGATGACAATGTCGCCGGTCAGGCCCATGAACGAAAATTCTTCGACTGCCTGCCCATTATTTTCCGCCAGCGGCCGGCTGGTCAGCCGGTAGCCCTCCAGTACCCTGTCTTTTTCGTTTACCTGCCGTTCATGGCCGTCCCGCATCTCTTGATAACTTACCTGAATCCGGATTGGCGCCGTTCTGGTCAAGGTTGCCAGGTGGTACTGCTTCTTGTGAAAAACAATGATCTCCATCGGCCTGGCTTCCGGCGTTGGCGTCGCTGCCGACAGGCAGTACAAAATCAGCGACGACTCTGAAGCCGGGATAGAGGTGAATGCTCGGCCGGGAAATGGATAAAGCGCTTCCCGGACATCGCTCCACGACTCCGGCGGCAATTTTTTTTCCTTCCGGTTAGCGGGCCTTTGCCGGCAGCGGCAGACTCCCGCCGGCGTGAAAAGATAATTCTTCAGGTAGTATTTTTTCCCCTTCATCAGCCGCAGCCGCCGACTGGCCCCACCGTCAGTGGAAGAAAACCACACGGCTGTCTGGTAGAAGCTGTTGACGGAAAAGGTGGGCTTGATGGTCGTGGAAGTGGAGAGGCAGGTTTCAGCGGCAGCGGCGACGCCGCCTTTCCGTGCTTGATCGGTACAACGGCGGCATTGTTCGGGGAGGGCGGGTTGGTCCCGGGCGCCAAGTACAATTTCTACTTTGGCGCTGCCTGAAAATGATGTTGCGGTGAAAAGCAGGGATTTCCAGGAAACCAAACCGGGGTTAAGGTGGAGCGGCTGGACCGCCTGTCCCCTGGACGGATTTCCAGCCGCCTGGAGAAACAGGAACATGACCAGGAAAAAAAAGACTCTTTTGCTTGGAAAGATCATGGATTCTCCGGTTTCGTTTGACGGCTGCCTGGGCATTTGCTAACAATAGCGGCGTTCAAAGGTCTATGCTCATGAAAACGCTACCCAATCAGGCTGCATTGCCGTCAATCCTGCGGCGCCTGCGCCGGTCATCCTTCCGGTCATCTTTTGGCCTGCCCGAAAAGGAGATGACCTACCTGGAATCCAGGGGGCTGCCGGTGATCAGGAACCACGCCTATGATTTTATTACCGCCCGCCTGGCGCCTGCCTTCCCGGCCAGGGATGGCCGACAGACGCCCATGAAGGGACATCCGGTGTTTATCGCCCAGCACGCGACCGCCACCTGCTGCCGCCAGTGTCTATGGCGCTGGCACCGAATCAAAAAAGGGGTGCTGTTGTCGGCCGCTGAGATTGACTTTATCGTTGACCTGATCATGTC
>JAOZRP010000557.1 GCA_029940125.1 bacterium | reverse complement strand
GCTGGAAAAATCTTCCCGGGTGGCCGTGGTTCCCAGCCGGTTTTCCTGGAGCGATTTGGGCAGCTGGGACGCCCTTGACGAGCTTGAGCTGCCGGCCGGGGCGACGGCCGACGTGGAAGCCGGCAGTGAAAAACCGGCTCTGGAGCCCATGCTTTTTTCAGCCGCCAACAATACCGTTTTCAGCTCCAAGCCCACCGCCCTGATCGACGTGGACGACCTTTTGGTGGTGGAAACGGACGATGCCCTGTTGATCTGTAAAAAAGGCAGCTCCCAGCGGGTCAGGGAGGTGGTGGAACTGCTGCGCCGCCAGGGCCGCGACGATCTGCTGTAAAGGAGGGGGGGCAAATCTTTATTCTTGACAAATTTTACATTTGTCAAGAATAAAGATTTGACCCCCCCTCCTCATTCTCGCTTGACATCCAGTGATCTTACGAGTATATCGTAAATATCATGGGTAGAAAACGCTATCTCAAAGAAAAAATCGACCGCCTGCTGGAAATGTTTCCAATAGTTGCCATCGTCGGTGCCAGGCAGTGCGGCAAAACCACCCTGGCCAGGCAGCTGCGCCCCAAATGGAAGCACTACGACCTTGAAAATCCTGGCGACTACCAGCTGGTCAGCGAGGATCCCGCCGCTTTTTTCGCTCTGCATCAACATCATCTCATCATTGATGAAGCTCAACAGTACCCGGAGCTTTTCAAGGTCTTGAGAGGGGTTGTCGATGCCGACCGGCAGCGGAAAGGCCGCTTCATCCTGACCGGCTCAAGCTCGCCGCATATGGTCAAGGAGATCACGGAAAGCCTGGCCGGAAGGATCGCCACCGTCGAAATGTGGCCTTTTAAACAGGGGGAATTTTATCAGCGAAAAGCGCCGGAGCTCTATAATTTGCTGATCGACAACCGCACCGTTGCCGGCGATTTTGGCCAATTGGCGCCCGTGGTTGAGCCGTCCGAAAGCGTCCAGGTCTGGTTTAAGGGTGGCTTCCCCGAGCCTCTGATCGAAAGCGGGCGCCGCCCTGAGTTTTTGCGCCAGTGGCAGGAAAATTACGTTGCTGACTATATCGCCCGCGACATCAGGGCTCTTTTTCCCAGGCTTAAAATACATAATTTCAGGCGGCTTCTGACGCTGCTGGCCCAGTTTTCCGGACATCAACTCAACCTGAGCGATATGGCCAGGGCCCTTGAAATCAGCGTTTCAACTGTCAAGGACTACCTTGAGATCATCCACCAGACCTTTATCTGGAGAAACCTGGCCCCTTACACGAGAAATTCACTGAAAAAAGTCCAAAAAGCAAAAAAAGGATTTTTCCGGGATCAAGGTCTGCTGCATT
>JAOZRP010000210.1:2009-4753 GCA_029940125.1 bacterium | reverse complement strand
ACCAGGAAATTCCGGGCGCCGGCCCCGGCAAGCGAGCCGACAGCGGCAACAATATTGCCGGCGGCGTTGCTGATGGTAGCGCTAACATCATCTCCTGACGACAAAGCTAAAAAATCATTCCCCCCGGCCCAGATAGTGTATAAAGCCGACGGTTGAGCCGCTGGATGGTCAGTAAGGTAGCCGCCTACCTGCCACAACAATCCGTAATTACCGGGATCGAAATTGGCGCCGTAGCCGGTATAGGCGCCGCCGTAGGCCCAGTCGTCCAGGGAGATTCCCCGGCTATCAGCTAAATACTCCACCCAGACGTCACCGTTGGAAAAGTGATCTATGCCGTGGTAATCACCATAAAAAAGATTGGTGCCGTTGTCAGTGAGGCTGTCGCCAAAGGCGACAATCTGGGAGAATTCGGCTGCCGCCGGCATGCACAGAAATAGGGAAGTGAAAATCAGTACAGCGAGATGGAAAGCTCTCTTTTTCATGATTATCCTCCTGTAATAAAGATAGCGGTTGCCTTTTGTCGACAGCTGGAACCGGCTGAAAATGCCTCGGGGAATAAAGCCGGCTCTGATCATGCCCGCCAGCTGAAACGCGGGCTGCAATTCTCCCCCAATATAGAAACTATAGAACAATTAATATAATTATATGTAATTTGGGGGAATGTCAAGCTGAATTATGCCGCAACATTGTAACCCTTGCTGTAGCATGCCGGTCCGGGGCTTCCCCTTTTTCACCGGTTTATCGGTTCATGATCCTGGTAATTTTCCATCTCGATTGATGGTATAGCGCTTGACGGGCTTCAGGGGTCGTGGTATGTATCTTAGGTGTGGCGGCTTTCAGTGCCTCCCGTTGTAGTTTGTGACAACCCCTTGTTTTTATTTGTTTTTCAGGTGACATGATGGCTCGTAGATCACAGTTGAAAATGGTGGAGAAGGGTGGGCCGGCCGGTCGGGAAACCACGGACATGGCCCTGTTCCAGGTGCGGACCTCCCGGGAAGATATTTCCGGCTGGAACCGGCGCCGGATCACGGAGGCCCTGCTCCGGGAGACCGACCTCGATGAGGCGACGGCGGAAAAGGTCAGCATGGCCGTGGAGGAGGCGGTTTTTGCCGCCAATCTCAGCTTCATTTCCGCTCCCCTGATCCGTGAAATGGTGGATGCCAAGCTGATAGAAATGGGCCTGGAACAGGCCCGCATCATGCACACCCGCCTGGGGATGCCGATTTATGACGTGGAACAGCTGATTGTCAACCCCAACCGGGAAAATGCCAATGTGCCCCACGGCCCGGAAGCCACCAACCTGACCCTGGCGGAAAACATCAAGAAGGAATATGCCCTGCTGCGGGTTTTTACGGAGGATGTCGGTGACGCCCACATGCGGGGCGATCTGCACCTCCATGACCTGGGATTCATTGACCGTCCCTACTGCAGCGGCCAGTCGCTGGAATACATCAAGAAATTCGGCCTGAGCCTGCCCAATGCCCTGACCGTGGCCAGGCCGGCCAAACATCCCGAGGTGCTGCTGAACCACATGCTGAAATTCTCGGCGGCGCTGCAGAGCCATTTTGCCGGGGCCATCGGCTGGGATGCGGTCAACCTCTTTTTCGCTCCCTACCTGGAAGGGTGGGATGACCGGCAGCTGCGGCAGCTGGCCCAGATGATGGTCTATGAATTCTCCCAGCTGGCCGTGGCTCGGGGCGGCCAGGCGATTTTCAGCGACCTCAACCTCTACTGGGAGGTTCCCAAGCATTTTGCCGAGGTGCCGGCCATCGGGCCGGGGGGTGAATATACCGGCAAGACCTACGGCGACTACGAGCGGCTGGCCCAGCGCTTTGTCTGGGCGCTTTTTGACGTCTACCGCGGCGGGGACGGGGCCGGCCGGCCGTTCTTTTTCCCCAAGCCCCTGGTTCACATCACCGAGAAGTTTTTTACCACCGAGGGGCATGAAGACTTCCTGGAGCACATCTGCGAGGTGGCAGCGGAAATGGGGAATACCTATTTTGTCTTTGACCGCGGCGACACGGCCAAGATTTCCGAATGCTGCCGGTTGAGCTTCAAGCTGGATGAACATGATCTTGAGGATGCCAAACAGCCCTGGAAAATGCGCTACTCGGCCCTGCAGAATGTGACCCTGAACCTGCCGCGCCTGGCCTACCGGGCGAAGGGGGACGAGGCCAGGCTGCTGGAAATACTGGCGGAGATGCTGGAGCTGGCCGTCAAGGCCCATGTACAGAAACGGGCCTTCATTGAAAAGCTGCTGTCCCTGGGCGAGCAGGGGCCGCTGGCGCTGCTGACCATGAACCTGGACGGGTCTTCCTATCTGCGCATGTCACGGGTTTCCTATCTGATTGGCATGGTGGGGCTGAACGAGCTGGTGCAGATTCACCTGGGCAAGCAGATGCACGAGTCCCGGGCGGCCTACAAGTTCGGCCTGAAAATTATTTCCCAGATGAAAATCCTGACCGAAAAGTTGAGCCGCCGGCACAACATGCATTTTGTCCTGGAACAGACCCCGGCGGAGAGCACGGCCTACCGTTTTGCCCGCCTGGACTTGAAATACCATGCTCCCCACTCCGGGGCGGTGGTCAAAGGCGACATCTCCTCCGGAGAGATCTATTATTCCAATTCCACCTATGTCAATGTGGGCTGCGAGATGAATCCCCTGGAACGGATTGAGCTGGAGGGCCGGTTTCATCCCTTGATCGAGGCCGGGGCGCTGACCCATATCTGGCTGGGCGAGTCGC
>JAOZRP010000210.1:0-1909 GCA_029940125.1 bacterium | reverse complement strand
TTTCATCCCTTGATCGAGGCCGGGGCGCTGACCCATATCTGGCTGGGCGAGTCGCGCCCGGACAGCGCCTCGCTGGCCAACCTGGTGCAAAAGATTTTCCGCAACACCTTGAACGATCAGGTGGCCTTTTCACCTGAATTCACCTCCTGCAACGCCTGCGCCAGAACCTCCCGGGGCCTGTTTGCCGAGTGTCCCTACTGCGGTTCGGAAGAGGTGGACGGCATTACCCGGATCACCGGCTACTTTACCAAGATATCCAGCTGGAACAAGGGCAAGCTGGGAGAGCTGCACGACCGCTATCGCAGCCGGCGCGGCTCCGCGCTGTGAGAAGACGCCGCTTCGGGAGGGATGAATCATAATGGGTCGGCAGCTGCTGGTTTTTGTGAAAAATGACTGCCCCCGCTGCCCGGCGGCCAAGGCTTTGGGGGAAAAACTGCGGCGGGAGGGCCAAATGGTCAGGCAGTTTGATGTTGAAACCGCCGACGGTCTGGCCGAGGCCAGTTTTTACGGGGTGATGGCGACCCCGACCCTCATCGTTGTTGATGAGGACGAGGAAGTCGTGGCCAGCTGGCGGGGGAATGTGCCTCCTGAGGATGAACTGTTGGCCCGGTTGTAGCCGGCGGCGGTGTTTTCCCCGCCCTCCGGAGGCGGCCGGCTGGGGCGTTTCAATGGAAGCAGGCATCCTTACCATGGATATTACCATCAAGGGTTTTGTTGAAAGTTCGTGTTCGGACTGGCCGGGGCAGGTTGCCGCGGTTGTTTTTTTGCCCGGCTGCAATTTCCGTTGCCCCTACTGCCACAATCATCCTCTGGTGCTCAATCCTGAAGAGTGTGAAACCTTTACCTGGGAGTACGTTTCCCGGCGCCTGGAGGCCCTGCGTTCCTGGCTGGACGGCGTCTGCGTTTCCGGCGGGGAGCCGACCTTGAGCCCCGGGCTGGCCGAACTCTGCGGTTGGATAAAAGCCGCCGGCCTGCTCTGCAAGCTGGACACCAACGGCTCCCGGCCCCAGGTGATCCGGGAGCTGCTGGCCGCCCGGCTGGTGGACTTTATCGCCATGGACGTGAAGGCGCCGCTGCGGCCGGCACCCTATGAAAAATGCGCCGGGGTGAAGGTCGATCTGGGGGCGATCAGGGAGAGCATGGAGCTTGTCCGTGGCGGGGGAATTGACTATCAATTTCGCACTACCTACCACCCGGCGCTGCTTTCCGAGCCTGAACTTGTCGAGCTGGTCCGAGGCTTTTTGCCGGGGGAGAAATTTTTGCTGCAGAAAGCCCGGACTGCCGGGGCCTTGAGCGAGGAATTTCGCCGTTTAGCGGAGGTTACTCCTCAACAATATCAACAGGTTACGGAAGTAGTGCTGCAGCATTGCAAAAAAAATCCATCGGGATGAAATAAGGGGTTGACAAAGGGTCGCGAATCAGGTTATAAGTCGCCTCCCTTTACAGCACAGGCCGCTGTGGCGGCTGGTGAAAGGGTTTCTTTGCGCCGGTTGAAATAGTGAAAAAAGTGCTTGACAAAAGAGTGAAAGAGTTATAGAAAGCTCTCTCTTTTGCCGCGCTTTTCGGCGAGAAAGATATTGACATAACGGCAACGATTGGTTATATTAAAGATTGCCGCTTATGATTTTTGCTCTTTAAAAGCAGCTTGATCTTTGAAAACTAAATAGGATCGCATTTACGTTTGTTTTTCGGGTTAGTACAATTTATTGTATGAAAACTTTCCAGGGAACTGGGAAGTCCGTTAGATTTAAAAAAGAGTTTGATTAAACTGAAGAGTTTGATCCTGGCTCAGAACGAACGCTGGCGGCGTGCTTAACACATGCAAGTCGTACGAGAAAGCTTACTTCGGTGAGCGAGTAAAGTGGCGCACGGGTGAGTAACACGTGGGTAACCTACCCTCCGAACTGGG
>JAOZRP010000209.1 GCA_029940125.1 bacterium | reverse complement strand
GCCTGGTAAAAGGCCTGGATACCATGCTGGTGGTGGCCGCCGCCCACCTTTCCAGTCGGCAGAAGAAGTCGGTGGAAATCAATTACGAGGCCGGTTATGGTCCTGAAGCTTTGCACGTAATGGCATAGTATATTGCTGGATGTTCGGGCTTGGCTCATAGCGGTTTTGGCCGCCGAACGAATCACCACGACGGTGATTCGCGGCGGACGCCTCGGAGCCGGCCATGGACGGCCGGCGAGAATGAGCGAGAGCCATGCCGGAACATCCCGGTAAATTTTTTTTCAGCTGTTTTTAGCGCCGTGATAACCAGTGGCGGATTAATCTGAACAAGCGAGGAAAGCGTGAAAAAGACTTTTGATTTCAACAACCTCTTTACCTATGACCTGGCCAATAATCACCAGGGCGACGTGAAGCATGGACTGCGGATTATCAGGGAAATCGGCAAGGTCAATGCCGCCGCCGGGGTGCGCGGTGCCTTTAAATTTCAATTCCGTCAGCTTGACACCTTCATCCACCCGGAATTCAGGGACCGGCAGGATATCAAGCACATTCCCCGGTTCGTGGGAACGGCGTTGAGCCGGGAAGATTATGAGAAATTGCTGGCGGCCGTGATCGATAACGGCATGTATACCATGTGCACCCCTTTTGACGAAGAGTCGGTGGATCTCATTCATGAGCTGGGCATCACCATCATCAAGGTTGCCAGCTGTTCCGCCGCCGACTGGCCGCTGCTGGAAAAAATCGCGGCAGCCAACCGGCCGGTGGTAGCCTCGACCGCGGGCTTGAGCATGAATAAGATTGACCGCCTGGTCAGTTTTTTTGAAACCCGCAATGTCAACTTTGCCCTCATGCACTGCGTCGCCCTGTATCCGACGCCGCTGGAAAAGCTGGAGTTGAACCAGATCAGGCTGCTGAACGAAAGATTTCCCCAGGTTCCCGTTGGTTTTTCCACCCATGAAGATCCGGACAGCCTGATTCCGGTGCAGCTGGCCTATGCCCTTGGCGCCCGTTTGTTTGAGCGCCACGTGGGAATCAATACGGATGCCTACACCTTGAATGCCTATTCGTCCACCCCGGAGCAGGTTTCACGCTGGCTGTCGGCCTACCAGGAAGCGGTGGCCGCCTGCGGGGCGGAAAATCGCAGCCCGGCCACCCCGGCGGAACTGGCGTCGCTTCGTTCACTGATGCGGGGCGTGTATGCCCGCGAAGCCATCCGCCAGGGTGAAAAGGTGACCCGGGATAAGGTATTTTTTGCCATGCCGCTTCAGGAGGGGCAGCTGTGCAGCGGCGACTGGGTTGAAGGAATGGAGGCTGATGCCGACTATGCCGTCAACCAGCCCTTGCCCGAAGCGGCCGCCAATGCCTCGCTGCCGGATGAGGAAATCATTTACCGGATTGTTCTCCAGGTCAAGGGCATGCTGAACGAAGCCCGGATTCACATCGGCAGCGGCAGTGAAATCGAGTTGTCCCATCACTACGGGCTGGAGCGGTTCCGGGAATTCGGGGCGGTGATCATCAACTGCATCAACCGGCAGTACTGCAAAAAGCTGGTGGTCATGCTGCCCCGGCAGAAGCATCCCTACCATTATCACGAGAAAAAGGAAGAGACCTTTCAGCTGCTGTGCGGGGACCTGGAAGTGGAACGTGAGGGTCATCGCATCAAGGCCGAGCCCGGGGATACCATCCTGGTGAAGCCGGGGGAATGGCATAAGTTCCATACCCTTGACGGGGCGATTTTTGAAGAGGTGTCCACCACCCATTACAACAATGATTCCTATTACGAAGATGAACGCATTGCCCGTCTGCCCCGGCAGGCCAGGAAGACGGTCATTCCCAACTGGCACGCAATCCATAAGGAAAAGGGGTAGTTCCCGCAACCGGGATGAAGAAGTAGTAATTGGATTGCGGAAAAAGGTGCCTTATGGCTTCCGGCAGACTGACAAGGGTGGTCGTGCTTGATTTTGACGGCACCCTTATTGATTCCAACTCACTGAAATACCAAGCTTTTTTTCAGCTTTTTCCCGATGAATCGACGCAGGGCATTGTCCGCTCGGTGCTGGATGAAATGTTCGAGGCCAGCCGCTATGAGATCCTGGCCGAGATCCTGGCCAGGTGCGGTCATAGCCAGTCGGAAGATCTCCAGGCTGAAGTACAGTTCCTGGCTGCGGCTTTCAATGAAATTGTGGTTGCCGGGGCCAAGCGCTGCCGGGAAATTGAGGGCGCTGTTCAGGCGCTGAAATATCTCTCTTCCCGGGTCAGGCTGTATGTCAGTTCAACCACTCCCGAGGAGGCGTTGAAGGAGATTATCGCCTTTCGCGGCTGGTCTGGCTATTTTGTGGATGTGTTCGGCTACCCGCGGAAAAAGGTGGAAACCCTGGCCGCGATTATTGAGCGGGAACAGGTTGGAAGCGACATGGTCGTGGTCGTCGGTGATGGCGAATCCGACCGGGTTTCGGCTGAAAAAAATCATTGTGCCTTCATTCCGGTTCACGGCGCGTTTCCTTTTGCCGAGGTTGCCCGACTGATAGAGGGTGATTGAAGGATGTTTATGACGGTGGCAGGGTAAAGTCGATGATTGAAGGACGCAGAATCCTGGTGGTGGTGCCGGCCCGGGGAGGCAGCAAAGGGGTCAAGCTCAAAAACCTGCGGCCCCTTGGCGGCATCCCGCTGGTGGGTCTGGTAGGCCGGCTGGTAAGCAAGCTTGATTATGTTGACCGGGCGGTGGTTTCTACCGATCATCCCGATATTGCCGCCGCCGCGGTACAATACGGGCTTGAAGCCCCTTTTATGCGCCCGGAATCCCTTTCCGGCGACCGGATTGCCGACTGGGACGTGCTTCATCATGCCCTGACGACCTGTGAAGAAGCCGACCACTGCTGCTATGACGTGGTGGTCATGCTCCAGCCCACCTCGCCCTTTCGCCGTCCGTCGCAGGTGACGGAAACCATTGTCCGCCTGATCGAAGGCGATTACGATGCCGTATGGACGGTGAGCGAAACCGATTCCAAGGCTCATCCCCTGAAGCAGCTGGTCCTCAACGGCGACCGCCTGGATTACTACGATCCGGCCGGGGCGGCGATCATCGCCCGCCAGCAGCTGGTTCCCGTCTACCACCGCAACGGGGTGGCCTACGCCATCAGCCGGGAATGCCTGGTTGATAAAAAAAGCATTAAGGGCGATAAAACTTCCTATGTGGTTGTCGACGACCTGCTGGTGAATATCGATACGGAGCAGGATTTTGCCTATGCCGAGTATATGCTGCAACAGAATCGTTCACTGGTGGAAGCGATTGATTGATTTCCTCCACCTGTCCAGACCATGAAACGCTCCCTCATTATTCCGGTTGAGAACCAGGTTCGCGAGCTTGATGCCAAGCTGCTGCTAGCCTGCATTGCCGCCCGCCACGGGTTTTCGGTCGTCATTGGCTCGCGCCTGGAAATAAGCTTTCGCATTGGGACCTTCCCCCCCAGCATTTACCTGGCCAAAAGCATGACTGCCCGCAGTCTGAAAATGTTTCGGATCATGCGGGACCTTGGCCATCTGATTGCCGGCTGGGACGAAGAGGCCTTGATTCATCCCCCGGCTGAAACCTATTTCAGCCGCCGTCTGTCCGCCGAGGCTATGCCCCTGGTTTCGCACCTGTTCGCCTGGGGCCGGGAAAATGCCGATCTGTGGCGGCAATATCCCCATCTGCCGCCTGACCTGCCCATTCACCTGACCGGCAATCCCCGCGGCGACCTGCTGCGTCCGGAAATGCAGCCTTTTTTTGCCAGGGAAGCGGAAAACCGGCGGCAGGAACACGGGAACTTTTTGCTCATCAATACCAATTTCAGTTTTGTCAATGCCTTTTATCCGGACCAGGGCCTGTTCCAGCCGGTGAAGGAACCCGGCGAAAAACCGCGTTATGGCCGGGCGGCCGTGGGCATGGAGCGCCGTTTCGCCGAGGGTCTGCGGGATCACAAACAGGCCGTTTTCCAAAGCTTTCAGCAGTTGATTCCCCGCCTGGAACAGGCATTTCCCGAACTGACCATCATTGTGCGTCCCCACCCGGTTGAAAATCCCGACGTGTACCATCGGCTGGCTGCCGGGTGCCGGCGGGTAAAGGTGATCAATGAAGGCAACGTGATTCCCTGGCTGCTGGCTTGCCGGGCGGTGATCCATAACGGCTGCACCACCGGGGTGGAGGCCTACATCATGCGGGTGCCGGCGCTGAGCTACATGGAAAAGGGTGATCCCGAGTATGACCACGGCTTTTACCGGCTTCCCAATGCCCTGAGTCACCAGTGCCGCGATTTTGCTGAACTCAAGAGAACCATCAATAGCATCCTGGCCGGGGAACTGGGGGCGGCCGACGGCCGGGAGCGCCGGGAGTTGATGGCCGGCTACCTGGCTTCCCAGGATGGTCCGCTGGCCAGCCAGCGGATTGTCGAAGTGCTGGAAAAGATTGTGCAGGAATCGGCTGATGAACCTTTGCCTCCCGTCCTGGCCAGGGCCGGAGCCCGCTGGCGGGCGGCGAGACGGCGGTTAAGCAAATATATCAAATCATTTCAACCTGATTCCAAATACCGGCCGGAATTTCAGCGCTACCGGTACCCCGGACTTTCCACCGAGGCCCTGCGCCAAAAGCTTCGACAGTTGCAGGCAGCCCTGGGCGATCACCAGGCACTGGAGGTCAGGGAACTGGGCAGTCATATTTTCCGGATCACCTCCGATCGGTCGTCCTGACCACCTGTTGCAGGTTGAAATGAACCCGGCCGAT
>JAOZRP010000208.1 GCA_029940125.1 bacterium | reverse complement strand
AATAAAAAATCCCGAAGCCCTTGAAAAGACTTCGGGATTTCCCATTATTTACCCCGCCATCCACCATGCACCAACGTTTCCCAGCCCGGCAACATGGGCAGCATCACAGCAGGTCTTCTGACTCCCGGATCATTCTACCGGCAATGCCTTCCCGGCTCAACCCAGTGGCATTTCCATTGCTTTCGTCCCCGGTTACAGCGGTGGGCCCGTCTCCGATTCACACGGAGTTCCCTTTCAATCCTGACGGAACTGTGATTATGAAGTGCGGCGATTATAATCAGAGCAGGATTTTTGTCAAGTTATTTTCGGAAAAATCCCATCCAGGGTCGGGTATTGTACATTGTATATTACATTGACGATACCGGCAAACCGGGATAAATATAACCAACTATACTAAAATTATCAGATATATGGATCCATGACCGCACAACCTGTAACTATTCCCACCACTGAGATCATCGACGATTTGTTGATTGACAACTGGGAGCTGCGCTGGCAGGTTCTGGATATTTTTTATCAAACCCATGACAAAGTCAGAAACTTCGCTAAATCCTCACCATATCATCGATCCATTGTTAAACTTTGCGAACATGTCATCAGTCTTCTGCAGGGTGAAAATGACGTCAACCTGCACCTTATTCTTTTAGCAGTTTATCTGCTTGACGGCTTGGAAGGCACCCTGCGGGTATTTAAAAAGATTGAAATCGCCAATCCTCCGACAGATCCGGAAAAATTTCAACTTTTGGAAAAAAAGGTACTGAGGAAAGAGCCAAACTACAGCTTTTTCAACTATTTTCTTTTCCTTTTTCAGGAAAATCTCTCCCGGGACAGCACCCTGAATTTAAGCCTGAAATTATTTGAAGCCGAGGAACTACTAAAACTTTTTTCTCACATCTCAAACCCGCAGCAACAGGCCTTAAGTTTCAAGCTGCTGCGGCAGGAATTCCCCCAAACCAACTTCAACGGCATGCTGATCTCCAATGATCTGCAAATGATCAAAGAAAATCCGGAGCTGATCACCTGTCTGAAGCCGCCGCTGGAACCCGATATCTTCAAGCAAGTTGAAACTTTGGCATTATCACATCTTGCCGAAAGGCAACATCTGGAATCAATGCTGGAGGCCTGCGGTCGATTAAAAATACAGGCTGCCGTCCCCCACATAAGAGCATTGCTGCAGGACAAGGACCTCTGGCCCTTGGCAACCAGTGCTCTGGGGCAAATAGGCACTGAGATCGGCATGGAGGTTTTGATCGCCTCCAGCCGTTCTCTTTTCACCCGCAAAAAAGTGGAAGCCGCCATGCTGCTGGCTCATTACCATCAGCAGCCGGCAGCGATAGAGTGTCTGATAAAGCTCGGCACCTCACACAACAGGAAAGTCAGAAAAATCGCCCTGGCGTCTCTGGCCCGAACCGGCCATCCACAGGCTTTAAATACCTTGATCAACCAGGTAATGAAAGCGCCGGCAAAAAGCAAAAAAGCACTGCTGGCGGTTATTGCCCGCAGTAAATGGTCAAACGTCCCGGAAACACAAGCGGAAAAAATTGTTTCCCTGGCGGAAGATTCCTCCCTCGGGCCGGAAATATTCCAGGCCCTCAAGGCCATGGGGCATGAAGACTTCTTATTGTCCTGGTTTAACAAGCTGGAGGTACCGCTACGGACAGATTATCATAAGGAAGCCTGCCTTTTCCTGGCTGAATACGCGGCTATTCCGGCAGTAAAAAAAGCCCTGCTGTCCCACCTGCAGCACCCAGACTGGGGGTTTTCCTACCGTCTGCTCTGCAAGTTGAGCGATTCTTTTGTCATCAATGATTTTCCCTGCCTGCTTAAACTTCTCGAGCTAAGGGAATCATACAAACCTTTAACCATTAAGGAACGATTGGAACTGGGAAAAGGCGACGAGGAATTTATTCCAGCCATGTGTCATTATCTTAACCAGCATCCCCAAGTGGCCAGGCAGCTCCTTTTCACCATCAACAACCATCTTCTGACCCGCAAACCACCCCTGAAGGTAAAAGAATTCGAAGAAGTGCTGTCAGGCCATCCCGATGGGCTTAAGCAGCTTATCACTGAATCACCTTTTGAGCAGCAGAATGTTCCTCCGGAAGCCGTTTATGTTCTGCTGCTTTTCTGCCGCTACCTGGATGAAATTACCGTTGACGGGTCCAGCTGTTTTGCTATAATAGTTAACATGACCAGGAAATACAGTGGTTTTTTTGCCGAAACCATCTGGTCAATCATCATGAGAATTCTACAAGCTGAACGCACCAGTACCGATACTGCCATATTACCTTACCTGGACCAGATATTGGAAATCCTGCGGGGCCGTCAAAATGTTGAAGAGCTCCGCTCCATGGTCATCACGATTAAAAAACGAATTTTTTCATTATCTCGCGATTTGATAGTATATATTGAATCAAACCGCTATCGGGACCTGCAGGTTTTCAAGGTGAAGAAAATCCATGGCTAAACTCATTTCCGTTTTTTTCGGCAATGCCTTCATTCTTGCCTACGCTCAGGATGAACAGAGCGGCAAGATAGAAGCCATCAATCTGGAAGGGATTTCCGTCCCCATTACTCTTAACAGTTCGCGGGAAAAAGAAACCATTTACCCGATTCCGGCGATGATCTGCTTCGATGACCGCATCTATTACGGTCAGGAAGTCCGCACCAACAAAAAGTTTTTCTCCCCCCGCACCTTTCTCTACATGAAGCAGTACATGGCCAAGAATCAGCACCTGCCAAGGATTATCGACGGCCAGGAGATTTCCAACTTTCAGGCCGCTGAGACCCTGATGATCAGCATTATTCACCGGATTGAAGAAATATACGGAGCGGAAAACATCTCCATGTTTGTTTTCCCGATACCGCCAAAGGGCTTTGAAATCTTTGCCCAGTGGATCGAACAATTCTGTTTTCGCATCGGCCTGGTAAATTTTAAAGTTGTCGACGGCGGCGTCTGCTCACTGCTGGCTTACGGTCTTGGACATGAACTGGGAACCAATCTTCTCTATCTCAATTTTGGTCCCATGTGTCTCGATCTCTACATTTTGAAGGTCGAGGAAACCAACCAGGAACCGCGGCTTAAAAGTGTATTGCTGGGAGCCATGAGTAAAAACTACGGCAGCATCGACATTGACAAAAGTCTCAGGGATGAGCTGTCCGATTATAAAATCACGGTGCGCAAAGCCAGTCAGATCGTTCATCATCTGATCAGCAATCAGGTCTACGAAGAGATCGTCGATGATCGCCCATTGCGCTACGATCGGCAGCAGCTCCATGATCTGCTGGACCGAAAAGGCTATGGTCAGGAGCTGAGGAATATCCTTGCCGACCTTATTGACCTGGCTTCAGGCATCGGGGTTACCTATGACAGCGTTCAGTATGTCCTCTGCGCCGGCTCCAGCCTGCAAATTCCCTACTATCGTTCAATACTGGAAGATTTCTTCGGCAGCAAGCTGTTGTACGACAAAGCTCACAATGCCCTGCCCCTGGGCGGTTTAGCCTATCTGCAGCACCGGGACAGCAGCAGCACCATCAAAGCCAGTTACGCCCTGCGCAGCCGTACGGCCAGGGGAGAAGGCTATAAATATGACATCATTATCCCCAAAGGCACCCCTTATCCCACCCAGAACGGGGTAACCACTGTTATTGCCAACGCGTTTTTTGATGGTCAGCAGGAAGTGCAGCTTGACATCTTCCGCATGGACATTCCCGAATCCTCCGACGACCGGGAGATTGTCATGACTGACGATGGCACCCTGCAGGTGGAAGAAAACATTTCAGCGGAAGAACAAAAGTTTTTCGTCAACGAAGCTAAACCGGAGATCATTCACCTGGACCCTCCGGCCAAAAACGGTGAAAAAAGGCTGGAAATCACGTTCGACATCAGTCTCAATAAAGATCTCCTGATTACGGTAAAGGATCTGCGACGGAATATGACTACCTGGAAGCGGAAAAAATCCATTCGTCTGGAGTAAACAACATGGCAGTTGAAAACGCCGAACAAAAAAAACATCCCGAAACTCAACGTATTAACCATTGCGAATTAGATGCCGTCCATATTCAGATTGGCAAACATGGTGAAATAAACGCCTGGGGGCTTGACCAGGACGCGGAAGAAGTCATTCTCGAGCGAACCGGGAATAAAAAGCTGGCCGAACAGCAGCGGAAAATGTCTTATACCTTTTGCGGATAAAAAGAGGCGGAAATGGGCTTTATTGAACATTTGAATGTTATTATGCGCAGCAATCACTCCTTGATCAATGTGGTTACCTACGAAGAAACCCGATTCATCAATATGCTGGCAGAATCACCTTTGTTCAAGGACAAGAATATCATCCAGTGGGATCTTGCCAAGGGATTCAAAGCCATTCAGGGGGATACCGCCCACTTGAAGAAGCTTGATCGTCCCGACCCGATCTCCTGCCTGAACGAAATTGAAAAGGCAAAAATCGGCACTATTTTCATTTTACGGGATTTTCATTACCACTACCGGGAAAGCATCGTCGTTCGGGCTTTGCGCAACTTAAGTTATGAACTGCAATTTACTAAAAAATGCATTATCATGACCACGCCCTCAGCATCACTGCCAATGGAACTGCGCGAAGACGTCCTGCAGATTGAGCTGCCGCTGCCCACTTACGAAGAAATCGAAAAACAACTAGACTCTATTATCGCCACCACCTCCCAACACCGGCCGCCAACGCCGCAGCTGAAAGAAAAACTGGTGGAATCCACCCTGGGACTGTCGCTGGAAAACATCAA
>JAOZRP010000556.1 GCA_029940125.1 bacterium | reverse complement strand
CCCTGATCATCGACGGAGAGAAATTTGTTTTTCACCTTATTCCGTCGGGCATTCTGCACGAAGGCACCCAGTGCGTGATTGGCAGCGGGGTGGTGGTTGATCCGGTCATCCTGCTGGAGGAAATGGAGCAGCTGCGCTCCCAGGGATACGAACAGGCCCTGGAACAGATGGTGATCAGTGATGAAGCCCACGTTATTCTGCCGACTCACCGCCTGATTGACGCGGCCCGCGAGGCCGGTCTGGGCTGCCGCAAAATCGGCACCACCGGGCGGGGAATCGGACCGGCCTACGAAGATAAAATGAGCCGCTGCGGCCTGCGTTTTATCGACCTGCAGCTTGGCAGTTCACTGCTGAAGGAACGTCTTTATGCCATCGTGGAGCGTCACAACCAGCTCCTGGAGAAAATTTATGGCCGGGAGGCCGTTTCTCCGGCTGAAGTTCTGGCTGAAATTGAAGCGGCCGCGGAAGTCCTGCGGCCGATGATCCGCAAGACACCCTATCTGCTGCGTGAGGCGGTTGAGAAAGGGCAAAACATTCTTTTCGAAGGAGCCCAGGGAACGCTGCTGGACATTGATCATGGGACTTTTCCCTTCGTTACGTCATCCTCCACGGTGGCGGCCAATGCCTGTGCTGCCAGCGGTTTCGGGATGAACCGCATCAGCCAGGTGTCCGGGGTGGTAAAGGCTTATACCACCAGGGTGGGCGAGGGGCCGTTTCCCACCGAGCTGGACGATGACATGGGCGACTGGCTGCGGGAAAAGGGCGGCGAATTCGGGGCCACCACCGGCCGGCCGCGGCGCTGCGGCTGGCTCGACCTGGTCGCCCTGCGCTACGCGGCGATGATCAACGGCCTGGATAGTTTCGCGGTCACCAAGCTGGATGTTCTTTCCGGTTTGGAGACGATCAGCGTTTGCGAGGGGTATGAGTGCGAAGGACGGCGGCTGGATTACTTTCCTTCTTCAATTGAAATGCTGAAAAAGTGCACTCCCATTTACTGCCAACTGCCCGGCTGGCAGGAGGATGTTTCTGCGGTTCTCTCCTTTGAGAAGCTGCCGGAAAACGCCCGGAACTACATCCTGTTCATGGAGGAGCAGCTGGGCATTCCGGCGCTGGTGGTCTCGGTCGGTCCGGGTCGCGAGCAAACCATTGTCAGGGGCAATCCTTTTGCCGCTTGATTCCCCTTCCCAGAGTGCCTTCCCTGGGGTGTTTTTCCTTGACAAACAGGGGATAATCAGCTAGTAATGCCCTCCTGTTTTTGGGGCCGTTAGCTCAGTTGGTAGAGCATCTGACTTTTAATCAGAGGGTCGCAGGTTCGATCCCTGCACGGCTCACCAGTAA
>JAOZRP010000555.1 GCA_029940125.1 bacterium | reverse complement strand
TTTTTTAGACAAGCTGGGAGAGAAAAGTACGGGCCGGTACCTTTACCGGGTAGGGGATAGCGAAGCAGTCTGCATCAATGAATGGGTCGTCAAGTGCTACCTGAAAAGCATGGCGTGCGCCGGTAACTTTTTGGAAGTATGCAAGGTTTTTGCTTAAAGGAGCGCTGCCGCTTTTTACCTCAACCAGGAACCATGGTTGAGAATCGCGACTTACCAGAAAATCGACTTCCCTTTTGTCTTTGGTTCGCAGAAAAGAAAGATTGAAATCTCCAAGACCAATATCAGTCCAGTAATGAACGGCCTTCAGCAAGTGACTGGCGATAAAATTTTCTGCCCGGGCACCGTCGCTGCCAACCATGGACCAATCCCAGAGATAATATTTTGGTTCCTTGCGCAATGATCGGGCTATATTATGGTGCCAGGGACGAACTGAAAAACAATAGTAAAGGCTCTCAAGAATATCCAGCCATCGCCTGATTGATTCTTCTGAAACCCTGATTTTGCGGGCCAGAGAGGCATAGCTGGTTAGCTGGCCGGCCTGGTGGTTGAGCAGTTCCGCCATTATTTCCACCAGGCGAATATCGTGGACCCTGGCAATGTCATGGATGTCCTCGCGAAATATCTGGGAAATGCGCGTTCTCTTCCATCGATGGTAAAATTGTTTGTTGCCGCGCCGGAAAGGCTGTGGAAAGCCGCCAAAGCGTAGCAGCCGCTGCCATTGTTCATCAGGCAGCCTGCCTGGATTTCCGGTTTCCGCTTGTTTCAGATCCTGGGGGAACAATAGCTCAGCCACGCTTAAAGGGTGGATTCTATATAAAAAATATCGGCCCATCAAACTATCACCGCCTTTGCGATAGATATCAAGGCGTGCGCTGCCGGTGATGATAATCTGCAGTTTTGCCGGGACGGCAAAGGTGTCGTAAAATCCTTTGATGAAATTTTTCCAGTGAGGGAATTTATGGATCTCATCAAAAATGACCACCGGGGAACTCGGCAGACCGATGTATTCAGCCACCCGTGCCGGCCCTTCCATAATCATTCGCCGGTGGTCTTCGTTGTCCCAATTTATATAAACTGATTTTCCCTGTTGAAAAAGGCGGGCAATGGTAGTTTTGCCGACTTGACGGGGGCCAGCCAGAAAAGCCATTTCCGGGCCATCGGCAAAGTGGTTTTCGAGCAAACTTGAATACTTTCTCTTGATGGTGGTCATGGAGCTGTCAATACCATAAACTACCATGTCTTTGCAAGACTAAAATAAGTTATTTCTTGGAATAGTCGCGACTTTTCTCCGGTCCACCTGCCTTTTTTCCTTTGTCTTCATGCTCTGTATTTTAGCTA
>JAOZRP010000554.1 GCA_029940125.1 bacterium | reverse complement strand
CTGAAGGCTGACCGACGACAGCCCTCCGGAAATAACCGTTTCCCGGATGGAAACTATTTGTCCAGCGGTTTGGCAAAAATCCGCTCGTGCAGTTCGTCATTGATTTCATGACCTTCAGCCACCAGCCGCCGGTATTCGAGGAAATCAATGGTATCCTGGCCGGTAATCCGCTTGGTGTTGAAGGCATTGAAGCCCATATAGGCTTCGTAATTCATATTAGCAGCCAGCCAATGACGGTTGGGCAGCTTCATTTGATCCCAGAAGAATTTCTTTTTGGCCCGAACGCTGTCGATGGACTTCATCAGGCAGTGGGGCATCAGGTTGGCAAACTTCCAGACCACCTCATTCACCGCCTGGTCCAGCAGGGTGAAATCAATCTGGGCATTTTTGACAAATTCCCGGGCTTCCTTGGCCTCGGCCCCGGTTTTGTACTCACCGTAAACAATCTCGCCGTCATCAATCCATTTGTCAGTAATGACCTGGGGATTGCGAACCCACTGGTCACCATCGCGGATCACCGGCACCGCCTTGGTGATCACACCCAGGCGCTTCATTTTGTAGGCGCTCCACATTTCGCAGGAAACGCAGTTCCACATGGCATTTTCCATCGACATGTACCAGGGCAGGAAATCCGAGGAACCGCCATCGGGAGCCGAGCCGTGCTTGGGCCCCGCCTGGCCGAAAATAGCCAGATCGGAGCTGATGGCCAGGTCGTTGGCCATGCCGATTTCCTGCCCCCCGGCCACCCTCATGCCGTTGACGCGGCAGATGGTCGGCTTTTTGCAGTTCAGAATGGCATCCACCATACCGTTGAACAGGTCCATGTAATCGCCGTATTCCTGGGGCCGCATTGAATAATATTCAGCGTACTCCTTGGTGTTGCCGCCGGTGCAGAAAGCCTTGTCCCCAACCCCGGTAAAAACCGCCGCCACGATGCTGGGGTCGGCGGAAGCCCGTTGAAAACCGGCAATGACGCCTTTCACCATCTCCGTAGTATAGGAATTATACTGTTTGGGGTTGTTGAGGATAATCCAACCGACATAAAGGCCATCCGCTACTTTGCCATCGGGGCCCTGCAAGGGTCTTTTCTCAAAGATGGTGCAGGGAGCTTCGGTGCCAAAATGGGCGTCAAGCCACATGCCATGATCTTTCTTGCCATTCTCTCTCGGAATCCAATCCAACATAATTTTCACCTTTCCTAATTACAAGGGTTATTTTCGGCGTTTACTTCCACCATCAGCTGCTCAGCTTTTCAGGAAGCCTGCACAGACTTTAACTAAATTAAGTGATTAGTGCCTTACCCCTGAAATGCTGTCAAAAAAAACAAGAAATTATCGGGGATAC
>JAOZRP010000207.1 GCA_029940125.1 bacterium | reverse complement strand
CCCTCCGCGTCGATGGCCCCGCCCAGGTGACGGCAGTTGTTGGCAATAAGGCCGAACGGCCGGCCTTCAATGCGGATCAAGCCGGTAATCATGCCGGGCCCGAAATCCGGCCGCAGTTCAAGAAACGAGTTTTTGTCCGCCATCGTTTTAACAAGTTCGCGGACGTCGTACACCCGCCGGCGGTTTTCAGGCACCAGGTCGCGCAGCTGTTCCTGGTCGGCCGCTTCCCAGGCTTCCGCGGCGCCCTGAAAATAGGAAAGGTACTGTTTGGCGACCGCGACTGCCTCGGCTTCATCAGCAGCCACGACATCAACGACGCCGTTTTTCGACTGAACGTCGATGGGACCGATTTCCTCGGGCCTGAAGCTGCCCAGCCCGCCGCCTTCGATCATCACCGGTCCCCCCATGCCGATATTGGCGTTCCGGGTTCCGATAATCACGTCGCAGCAGCCAAGCAGGGCGGCGTTGCCGGCGAAGCAGTATCCCGAGACGATCCCGACCATCGGAACCTTGCCGCTCAGGCCCCCAAAAAGTCCGAAGGTGGACAAATCCAGGCCGGCGGCGATGACCCCGGCAGCGTCGACGTCACCGGGCCGGCCGCCGCCGCCTTCAGCGAAGAAGACCAGCGGCAGGTTTTGCTCATGGGCCAGTTTCAGCATCCGATCCATTTTCTTGTGATTGAAATAACCCTGGGTGCCGGCCAGCACCGTATAGTCGTAGGCCAGCACCAGACAGCGGGCCTTTTCCTCCCCGAACCGGGAAGCGTTGACGGTGCCAATGCCGGTGATCAGTCCATCCGCCGGCGTTTTGGCGATCAGGTCTTCAACCGGGCGCCGCTGACGCTGGGCCGCGACCGCAAGCGCCCCATATTCAATAAAGCTGTCCTGGTCGCAGAGATCGGCGATATTCTCCCGGGCGGTGCGCTGGTTTTTCCCATGCCGCCGGGCCACCGCTTCCGGCCGCCGCTCGTCAAGGCCTAATGAAAGGCGTTCCCGCAATTCCGCCAGCTCGGGACGAATTTTTTTATTTTGTTCCCCGGCAACGTCATCCCCGGTCTTTTTTGACTGCTTTTTCATTGACAATCCTCTGATATTTAATAATGTACCCGGCTATTTTTTCCTCTTGCCTTCCTCTTCCTCCCTCAGGATCCGGCGCAGCAGTTTCACCCCCTGCTTGGGAAGTTCTTTCCTGAATTCAACATACGCCGGCACCTTGTGCGACGACATGCTGTTTTTCGCCCAGTCAATGATCTCCTCGCCGGTGACCTTGCCCTCAAACTCGGGTTTGAGAATAATGAAGGTTTTGATCACTTCACCCTTCTTAGCGTCCGGAACCGGGATGACGGCATTCTCGAGGACGGCCGGGTGCTGGTTGATCAGGGCTTCAACCTCTTCCGGAAAGACCGAAAAGCCGGAGACCTTGATCATTTCCTTGTACCGCCCCAGCCAGTACAGGTAGCCGTCTTCGTCGAATTTGCCCACGTCCCCGGTATAGATCCAGCCGTCAATCAGAGTTTCAGCAGTCTTTTCGGGGTTCTTCCAGTAGCCCTTCATGCAACCGGGGTTGCGCAGGACAATCTCCCCCTCCTCGCCGATGGGCAGCTCCCTGGTCTTGTCATTGAAGTCCGTAATCTTGAATTCCTCGTCGAAGCTCGGAATGCCCATGCTGCCGTACTTGATTTTCTGGCGGGGGCAGAAGGTGTCCAGCGTATGGGTCTCGCTGAGCCCGTAGGCCCCTTCCAGGAGGGGACAGCCGCCGGTAAACTCCTCCCACTGTTTCGATATCTTCTCGTCCAGGGAGATGACAAAGGAGGTGGTGAGGTTGAATTTCAGGCTGCTCAGGTCATACTTGGAAGCCTCCGGGTGACCCATGATACTCACATTCATCGGCACGGCGCTGTACCATTCGGTTACCTTGTAGGTATCAATCGCCTGCAGCACCGCCAGGGGATCGAACTGGGTCAGGAGCACGTTGGTCGCCCCCTTCAGCACCGGGCCGACCAGGAACAGCATGCCGGCGATGTTGAAAAAGGGCATGGTGGTCAAGACCCGGCTCTCCCCGTTGATCCCCATGATGATCGTGGCCACGGTGGGCTTGTAGAGATGGGCGAAGTGGGTCAGCATGGCGCCCTTGGGCAGTCCCGAGGTGCCGCCGGTGTATTCGAACAGGGCGATGTCGTTGTCCATGTCGATTTCCACCTGCGGCGCGGGCGTGCTGCTCTGGGTGGCCATGATTTCGACAAAATCCCTGGTTCCCTCGACCTTCTGCTTGGGAATTTTCATGTAGTCAACCAGTTTCAGAGTCGGTTCCGCCGGCAGGTAGTCGTTGAAATTGGTGGTGACCACGGACAGGAGGGTCGGCATCTCCGGCAAGACATTGCCGACTATCGGCATGAAGATGTCCAGGGTGACCAGGCACTTCATCTCGGCGTTGTTCACCTCGTACTTCAGCTCCATCTCCTTAAACAAAGGAGAGCAGGGACAGACAATGCCGCCCATTTTCTGGATGCCGAAGTGGGCAATGATGTATTGCGGGCTGTTGCCAAGAAACAGGCCGACGCGGTCTCCCTTCCGCAGGCCCAGATCAAGGAGATAATTGGCAAACTTGTCCGAAGACTCGTCAAGCTCCCGGTAGCTGATCTCCCGGCCGTAGTTGATGATGGCCGGCTTGTCCGGGGTGCGCCGCGCGTGAATCCGGAGATATTCGAAAACAGGAATCCTGCCTTCGCTGAAAACAACTTCTTTGGGCATATCTTCGGGCCAATGCTTCATCCAGATTTTTTCCATCATTTTCCTCCCTGGTAATTTTCATCCGGAAGCTCCCGCTTCCGGACGGGCTGTCAGATGTCAGCCTCTACGTTTAACCGCTTATTTTTTGTCAGCCGGCCGTGGATTCCGACTCCGCAGAAATCCCCGGCGGGCAAAAGCCGGATCGGGATAGGAATAAAATCCCCGGCCGCTCTTCTGGCCCAGAGATCCTTCATCAAGATATTTTTTAATGAAATCAGCGTTTTTCCTGGCCTTGGGATCTTGACGCTTTTCGGCCCAGTACGAGGTGATTTTCCAGACGGTGTCCAGGCCGACGCTGTCCATGATCCCGAACGGCCCCACCTGGGTATGCATAACCCCCATCCAAGCCCGGTCAATATCCTCGATCGACGCCACCCCTTTCGCGGCCATGCTCAACGCCTCGCCGAGAAAAGACATAAGCATGGTATTGAAGACGTAGCCGGGATGCTCCTTTTGCAGCATGATGGGAATCTGGCCGATTTTTTCAGCGAAGGTTTTGACCGCAGCCGTCACCTCCGGCAGGGTGCCCGGGTGCGGCATGACGTCAACAATATTGCTGGTCACCACGTCGTGGAAGTGGAAGGCCAGGAAGCGCTCCGGCCGGCCGGTGGCCTTGGCGAACATGGAGGGCACCAGGGAGGAGGTGTTGGTGGTAAAAATGGTTCGGGGCGGGCAGATTTTATGAAACTGGGCAAAGATTTTCCCTTTAAGAGCAGGATCTTCCGGCACGGATTCGCTCACCAGGTCCGCGTCGCGCCCCGCGGCTTCCGGGTCGCTGGTAAAAGAAAGGCGGGCCAGGGTCTGCTCCACCGCCTCCGGGGACAGGCGGTTTTGCTGGCTGAAACGCTTCGCCAGGGTTTTCACCCGCTTTTCGGCCTGCGCCAACACGCCCTGGTCAACATCATAAACTGCCACGCTGCAGCCGTGAACGGCACAGAGAAACCCGATCTGGAGCCCCATGGTTCCGGCTCCGATGATGAGAATATTTTGCATATTTTCGCTGTTCATGAAAGCCGCCTTCCGTAATCAGGATTTTCAAAGATAAAACTGCCTGCAAATAGTGAGATGCCAGATTTATTCCCATATAGAAACAATCACAATGGATATTTAATCGATTTTTCCAGTGCCACACTACATATTTAACATATATATCATAGTCTGACTATTTTTTTATTATATTTTTGCCGGTCCATTGTCAATAAAAAAATGCAACCATGTTTTACCCATGGCTGCAGCTATGGACATGCTGAAAAATGCATGCTTCAACCGTCAAACCTGGCACGAGGAAACGGCAATCCCAGCCTATTACTCAACCCCGAAAAACTTCTGCACCCCCTGCAGGTCGTTGTTGATCACGTCGTCAACCTGCAGTCCCAGCTCCCGGTAATATCTCTGCAGCTCGCGGTCATCACCCACTTCCAGGTAAAAATGGGCGTCGGAACCGACAATCAGGGGATGATGAAATTCCTGGCAGTAGCGAACCATGATTTTCAGCCTCTTCATATACTCTTCATCAATATAGCCGGGATAGCGAAAATGGGAAGCGTTGATTTCCAGCAGAACCCCGTGGCGAATCGCTTCCAGGGCCACCTCGCCGATGTCAACCACCGCCGCTGAAGAACAGGGGTGGGTAATGACCTTTACCCGACCGCTTCTGATGGTGTTGATCATTGCCCTGGTATTGGCCTCCACCGTGTTGACAGACGGTCGATGCAGCCCGGCCGCCGGCACATCCAGAAGGTCGATGATCTCATCCGGCAGGTCCAAAGCTCCCTCTTCGTTCATGATGTTCATTTCAGCGCCGAACAGCAGGCGAACGCCGAGCAGGTCCTTCGGCAGCCGCTTGCCTTGACGGAAATAACTTTCCACCGCCCCTTCCGGCACTCCCGGCCCGTGGTCGGTAATGCCGATCATCAGCATGTCGCGGTTCTGGGCCTCGTAGACAATTTCATACAGCGAACTGAAGGCTTCGTTGCTCCGCAGGGTGTGGATGTGAAGGTCAATGGACAGCATGGCAT
>JAOZRP010000553.1 GCA_029940125.1 bacterium | reverse complement strand
CGTTGGTGATCGTTGAGATTTGGCAAAGAAAGAGATGCTTTAATAAGAAATTGCCGGACTGACGGCATAATCATGAAAAAAATAGTGCTTTCATGAAGCTGTTAATATCAGAAAGGAAAGGAGAAGGATTATGAGCCAGGTAAAAATTTTTGACACCACCTTGCGTGACGGCGAGCAGTCGCCCGGGGCCAGCATGAACATCGAGGAGAAGCTGTTGGTGGCCCGGCAGCTGGAACGCCTCGGGGTGGACATTATCGAGGCCGGCTTTCCCATTGCCTCCGACGGCGACTTCCAGGCGGTGGAGCTGATCAGCCGGGAAATCAGGGGTTGTGAAATAGCCGGCCTGGCCCGGGCGAACAAGGATGACATCGACCGGGCCTGGGAGGCGCTGCAGTATGCCGCCAACCCGCGGATCCACACCTTTATCGCTACGTCGCCCATCCACATGAAGTTCAAGCTGCAGAAAAATGCCGAGGAGGTTCTTGCCGACGCCGTGGAAGCGGTTACCTACGCCCGGACTTTGACGGACAACATCGAGTTTTCCGCCGAGGACGCCACCCGCAGCGACATCGACTTTCTCTGCCGCATCTTTGCCGCTGTCATCGAGGCCGGGGCGACCACCATCAACATCCCGGATACGGTGGGCTATACCATTCCGGAGGAATACGGGGCGATGATCCGGACGATCAAATCCCGGGTGCCCAACATCGACCGGGCGGTGATCTCGGTCCACTGCCACAATGACCTGGGCCTGGGAACAGCCAATTCCCTGGCCGCGGTGGAGAACGGCGCCCGCCAGGTCGAATGCACCATCAACGGCATCGGCGAACGGGCCGGCAACGCCTCCCTGGAGGAACTGGTCATGGCTTTCCGCACCCGGCATGACCGGCTTGAATTTGAAACCGGCATCGACACCACCCAGATTTACCCCACCAGCCGGCTGGTCAGCCAGGTAACCGGCATCAGGGTGCAGCCCAATAAGGCGATCATCGGCGCCAATGCCTTTGCCCATGAGGCGGGCATCCACCAGGACGGGGTGTTGAAGGAGAAGTCCACCTACGAAATCATGACCCCGGAATCCATCGGTTTGCCCCAGAACCAGCTGGTAATGGGCAAGCATTCCGGCCGCCATGCCTTCCGGGAAAAGATTGTCGGCCTGGGCTACGAGCTCAGCGACGAGCAGATTGAAATTGCCTTCCAGGCGTTCAAGAAGTTGTCGGACAAGAAGAAAACCGTCTATGACGAGGATATCGACGCCCTGATTGCCGACGAAATCATCCGCATTCCCCATTACGTCAAGCTGCTGTACATCAACGTCAACAGCGGCAGCGTTTCGGTGCCCAACGCCAC
>JAOZRP010000552.1 GCA_029940125.1 bacterium | reverse complement strand
AGGACAAAGGTTCAAGAATCAGAATTTAGTGCCTTATCCCTGAAAGGCTGTCAAAAAAACAAGAAATTGTCGGAAATACATTCAGGATGTTTGGGCTTGGCTCATAGCGGTTTTGGCCGCCGAACGAATCACACGATGTGATTCGCGGCGGACGCCTCGGAGCGGCACACGATGTGCCGCGAGAATGAGCGAGAGACATGCCGGAACATCCTGATACTCTGATACCCTGATTTGGGTTGCGGGCGTTAAACCCGCCTTGGTGGGGATAGAGGTTAAAGGTGCAAGGACAAAGGTTTAAAAATCAGAATTTAGACGCATAGGAAGGGAAGAGGCTTGAAAGCGGTTTCCGTTAAGAGGGGGAGGAACATGGACCTGACAGCTGAGATAACGGCGTTGGCGCAAAAGGTAAAACAAGCATCCCGGATTCTGGCCGTCGTCGGTACGGCCGAAAAGGACCGGGCCTTGCGGCTGATGGCTGCCGGCCTGCGTGAACGGCGGGCCTTTTTACAGGAAAGGAACCAGCTGGATCTGGTTGAGGCGGAAAAAAATGGTTTGCCGGCCGCCATGATTGACCGCTTGACCTTGAGCGATGCGGTAATTGAATCCATGGCCGCCGGCCTGGAGGAGGTGGCCTCTTTTCCGGACCCGGTCGGTGAGGTAACCCGGATGTGGAAGCGTCCCAACAACCTGATGGTGGGGAAAATGAGGATACCCCTGGGGGTTGTCGGGATGATTTACGAGTCCCGCCCCAACGTGACTGCCGATGCCGCCGGTTTGTGCCTGAAGGCGGGGAACGGGGTGCTGCTGCGGGGGGGATCGGAAGCCATCAATTCCAACCTGGCGGTGCTGGAAGTGCTGCAGGAGGCCCTGGGGCAGACTTCCATTCCCGGTGATGTCGTCCAGGTGGTGCCGATGACGGACCGGGAAGCAATTGCCGAGATGCTCAAGCTGGAGGAATATATTGACCTGGTCATTCCCCGGGGCGGGGAAGGCCTGATCCGTTTCGTCGTTGCGCATTCCCGCATCCCGGTGATCAAGCATTACAAGGGGGTCTGTCACGTTTTTGTGGACGGACGGGCCGACTACGCCATGGCCAGGGACATTGTCATCAACGCCAAAACCCAGCGGCCGGGGGTTTGCAACGCCCTGGAGACCCTGCTGGTTCACCAGCAAAGCGCCGCCGAATTCCTGCCGTTGATTGCCGCCGCCCTGCGGGAAGCCGGGGTGGAAGTGCGGGGCTGCGAGCGCTCCCGGGCCATTGTGCCGGAATTTCTGCCGGCCACGGAAGAAGACTGGTACGCTGAATACCTGTCCCTGACCCTGGCGGTGCGGGTGGTGGACGACCTGGACCAGGCCA
>JAOZRP010000551.1 GCA_029940125.1 bacterium | reverse complement strand
CCTGGTCAATTTTATGCTCCAGGGTGGGTTTGACCGCCACCAGGGGATCAATGGCGAAAAACGTTCTTTCCCTGTCCTGGTCATAAAGGGCGGTGGCATAGGTGGTGGATCTCTGCAAACCGGCGGGATGCATGAAGTAAGAAAGGAATTGCTTTCGGTTTCCATTGCCCTGGATGATCATTTCCACCTTGCCGTCGGCAAACAGCTTATTGCTGATCTCCATTGCTTCATGAAGAGTCCTGGCTTTAATAAAATCACCCATCCCGGCAATTTTCCGCAGGCCGACAAAAATCGGACTGATAAACCCCTGCCGGCCGGCGTCCATAATCGTCGACACCTGGTCGGCATTGTCAATCAAGGTGACCACGCAGCGTTTGCATTTGATCTTTCCGGCGGCTGCGAATATTTCCCGGTACAATTGTTCACCCATGGTTATACCTCTGCTGCAAGTGTACCAGACCGACACCAAAAACAAGTTCCCGGAAAATGGAGTCAGCTACATCGGCGCGGGAAGGCAGCAATACCGGCCCGCGTTCGGTATGGCTGAAGGAAACCCTGGTGATGTTCTTGATGAAAAAATCAAGTTTTACCACCACGTTTCCCGTATTCAGGTCTGGAACCAGAAGAATGTTCGGCAGGTTGTTGAGATTCAGCCGACCGTCAACGTCGGTAAAAATAAGATCTTTCAAAGACGTGGCGTCCGTCAGATTGTAACTTTCACTGTGGTTCCTGATCGTGGGTGTTTTAACTCCCTGCCCCAGGTTGCTTTTCAGCTGCAGATTGGAAGGGTCGGACAGCAGTTCAGTTACCCGGGGGTTGGAGCAGCCCAGCAGCCGGGCCGCATTGATGGCATTATCGACTATTTCCAGCTTTTGCGCTTCATTGGGGGCGATGTTGGCTCCGGCGTCGGTAAGCAGGACCAGGTGATCGCAGTTTTTAATATCCCAGACCGTAATAACGCTGACGATGGCGCCTTCCCCAACTTCCTTTTTTTTCCTGATGATGGATCGGTAGATGTAAGAGGTTGGAATCTGCCCCTTGCTGACCATCCTGACCTCGCCCTGATACAACATCTGCAGCGCCCGGTCCGCGACTTCCTGGCGGTCCATGATTTCGATAATATCAGACTGTTGATATTCAAGGCCGGCTTTTTCAGCCGCCCGGGAGATCAAGCGGGAATTGCCCATCAGGACCGGATCAATTAACGACTGTTCCTGGGCTTTCTTAACCGCCAGCATAAACTCCTGGTCTTCCGGAGCAATGATGGCGATTTTTATTGGTTTCGACTGCCTGGCCAGAGCAGAAACCTCATTCAATGAACTGATCATGGGTACCTCGTTGGTGAAAAAACTATCACTTTTGCATTTT
>JAOZRP010000550.1 GCA_029940125.1 bacterium | reverse complement strand
CAACCGGTACAGTTTTCAGCGGCTGTTCGGGCTTGGCTCGCAGCGGGTTTGGCCGCCGAACGAATCACCACGACGGTGATTCGCGGCGGACGCCTCGGAGCCGGCCACGGACGGCCGGCGAGAATGAGCGAGAGCCATGCCGGAACAGTCTGCAACTTTTACGGCCGTTTTCAGGGCAGCATGGCTACGACGCCACCAATTTCCGGTGATATTCCAGAATCTCTTCCGGCTCCACCCGGGCCGTTCCCAGCTTCCCCACCACCACGCCGGCAGCCAGGTTGGCCAGGCCGGCGGCTTCGGTCAGCGACACCCCCGGAACCAGGGCCGCCGCCGTCGCCAGGGCGATAACCGTATCCCCGGCCCCGGTCACGTCAAAAACCTCCTTGGCCACGGTCGGCAGCAGCAGCATATCGCCGTCTGGCGGGAAGATGGCCATGCCTTCCTCGCCCCGGGTAACCACAACCCCGGCGCTGTGAAAACGCTGCTTCATAAACAGGCCCGATTTTTTGACCGCCTCCAGGCTGTCCAGGGGAAAGCCGCAGGCCTGCGAGGCTTCCATGGTGTTGGGAGTCATCAAATCCAGGTCATGGTAAATGGAAAAATTTTTCACCTTGGGATCAAGGGCCAGGAAAATTCCGGCTTCCCGGCAGCCGGCAGCCAGGGCGTCAAAAACCGGTTTATTGACCACCCCCTTGCCGTAGTCGGAAACAATCACCCCATCCATCTTCACCAGCAGTTCGCGAAAATGCTCCCGAAGCCGGTCGATGGTCGTCCCGGCAAGAGGATCGAGGGTTTCATGATCAAAGCGAACCACCTGCTGGTGCTGGGCTACCACCCGGGTTTTGACGCTGGTCCGGCGCCGGCCGTCCCGGACCAGGAAATCATCCGGACAGCCCATCTCCAGAAGCATGGCAGCCAGCGACTCCCCCTCCTGATCATCGCCAACCACTGAAACCAGCTCCGTCTGGACGCCCATGGCCGCCAGGCTGCGAACCACGTTGGCCGCCCCTCCCGGCAGGACCTGTTCCTTCTGCACCTGGACCACCGGCACCGGGGCTTCGGGGGAAATCCGCTCGACGGTGCCGCGGATGAAACGGTCCACCATCACGTCGCCGACCACCATCACCCGTCGGCCGGCCAGCCCGGCAATGATCTCTTCCAGCCGCGGCCGGGAAAACATTTCTATCAGGTCAGCATCCACTTTTTTCACCAGTCAGTGTCCATCCGGAAACGATCGTTTCCGGATGAGCCGTTAGCTATCAGCTTTTAGCTTAACAAGTTGTTTTTTCAATGTTTTACTGAAAACCGACCACTGAATAAAACCCTAGCGGTAACCAAACCGCTCCAGGGCCGCCGGGTTCTTGGTCCAGTTC
>JAOZRP010000206.1 GCA_029940125.1 bacterium | reverse complement strand
CCGGCCCCAGCAGGTTGCTGACCCCGTGGCAGAGGCAGGCGGTGCTGAAAACCAGCGGGCCGGGAATTTCCTTATTCATTTTCTCAAGCAGCTGACGAAGGGCCTCGATCTGAAAACCACCAACCCCGGGCGCCAGCTGCTGGCTCTGCAGAACCAGCGAGGGATAGCCATGATAGGAAATTTCCCGGAGAATCTGCACCAGGGATTTTTCCCGAACCTCGCCGGTCATATAACAGTGATCGGCAGGCTGGGGACAGTCGTCAGGACAGATAAAATCCGCCAGGCTGCTGTACAATTCGCCATTCGCCCCCGCAAAACCATGGGGAAGCGGCGGAACCTCGTCCCACGGCAAAAAATCCCGACCGGTCAGCCGCCGGACAACCGCCGCCGCCAGGTGCAGGGGTACAGTGGGAATGATCCAGGCCGAGTCATCACCATCGCCGGCAACCAGCGACGACAGGTAGTCAACCGCGTCGGCGGTCAGCAGATGATCTTTACATGCCGGCATAGCGGTCAAAAGCTCCTTGACTTCAGCGGCATCCTTTTCCACCACCTGGATCCGGGCCTGGGGGCGTTTCAGCAGTTTCGCGATCGCCTGGCGGCCAAAGTGACCGCCGCCGGCCACGTAAAAAATTTCGCTTTTAGTTTCAGTCATGGACATGTCAATTTTTCCTCACGGCAATGTATTCAGCCAACTGCCGGAGGCGTGCAGCCCGTTCGCCGTAAGGTTTCAAGGCCTCGACCGCTTCCTGCACCAGTTCTTCCAACAGCACCCGCGACTGCTCCAGGCCCAGCAGGCTGACGGAGGTCAGCTTGTCCTTTTCCCGGTCCGAACCGGCGTCCTTCCCCAGTTCCGCTTCGGTGCCGGTTTCATCCAGCACATCATCGGCAACCTGGAAAGCCAGGCCGATCGACCGGCCGTAGGTTTCCAGGCGTTCCAGGTCTTCAGTCCTAGCCCCGGCCACCATCCCCCCGGCCAGCACGGAAAAGGTAATCATTGCCCCGGTTTTCCGCCGGTGCAGGTCAAAGAGAATTTCCCGGGAAACGTCCGCGCGACCCTCGCAATACAGATCGATGGCCTGGCCGGCAACCATTCCCGTCGAACCGGCGGCCCGGGATAACCCCCGTACCAGTTCCAGCCGGGTGCTCTCAGTCAGGGTTTCAGCCCCGGCCAAAAAGCCGAAAGCGTCGGTCAGCAGGGCGTCGCCGGCCAGGATGGCCATCCCTTCGCCGTACACTTTATGGTTGGTCGGTATTCCCCGGCGAAAGTTGTCGTCATCCATGGCCGGCAGGTCGTCATGGATTAATGAATAGGTGTGAACCATTTCGATGGCCAGGGCCACCGGCAGTACCCGCTCCAGGTCGCCGTCAAACAGCCGGCAGCTGCCCATGGCCAGGATGGGACGCAGGCGCTTCCCCCCGGCCAGCAGGCTGTAGGCCATGGACTGTTGCAGGATTTCCAGCGGTTCTTCCGGATCACTTTCCGACCGGCGGTAATACTGTCCCAGGTAGCGGTCAAAAATGCCGGCCTGCTGCCGCAGGTAGGTTTTTAAATCATCATTCATGAGAAATCTTCCAGCCGTTCGCCCCGCTCATCACTGACCAGCATCTGTACCTTGCTCTCCACTTCATCCAGTCTCTGGCTGCACTGGCGCACCAGACCGATTCCCTGTTCAAACAGTTTCAGCGACTGGTCGAGGGAAACTTCGCCCGACTCCAGCTTTTCCACCACCTCTTCCAGTTTTTTCAGGGCCGCCTCAAAACTTTGCTTTGCCATCTTATTCCTCCCCGACCGGCTGCAACAGCAGTCGGCTTTCTTTAATAAATTCAAGCGGATCAACAAATATGCCGTTCACCTTGATCCCCCAGTGCAAATGCGGACCGGTCACCCGGCCGGTACTGCCGACGGTGCCAATAATCTGTCCCTGTTTCACCTGTTCTCCCACCGCCACGGCGATGCTGTTCAGGTGCAGGTAGAGTGAAAATATATCCAGGCCGTGATCAATGATAACGGCATTGCCGCTGTAGTACAACCGGCCGCTGAAAGCCACCCTTCCCCCGGCTGCCGCCGGTACCGGGGTTCCGGTTTTGCCCCGCAGGTCGATGCCGCCATGGGGACTTTTAGGGATGTCGTTGAGATAGCGGCGGCGGCCAAAAGGGGTAATGATGGTGCTGGACAGGGGCATGGTGAAAGGATGGGAAAAACGGATGAGCGCCGCCGAAGAACCATAGGCCCGCCGCAGACGCCGGCGGTCGTTCTTGATCTGCTTCAGGTGGGCCGGACTGGTCGGGTTGGCCATTTCAGCCGGCAGCCGCAGATGTTCTTCGCCATAGTCCCCCTTCCTGACCGTCAGGGTCCTGGTCACCGTGCGGCGGTCAGCCAGAACAATTTCCAGCGGCTGCGCTCCCAGAGGCGCATTCAGGGGCACCGCGCACACCGCCTTGTATTCTCCCTTGCCCACCGCGGCGGTCCGGTAGGTTTTTCCCAGCAGCCGCAACTGCCGGGGAGAAACTGAAGATTTCCGGCAGCGGATGCTGATTACAACCGCCTGTCCCTGCAGGGGAGACCGGGGCTGCAAGGAAACAGTCAGGTCGCCGTCCCTTGCCGCAGCGCCCATCCCTTCTGACCGGGACCAGGTCGGGGAAGACAGGAATACAAACAACAGCAGGGCCGCCGGAATAAAAATCTTCACTGCCAACAACCCTTTTGACCTCAAATCAGGATTCATCCGGCATCACCTCCTGAACACCGCAGTACGCCCGGCCGCGGGCAAACCTGGCCAGCACCCGATCGCCGTTTTGCAGTTCACCGGCATCGACAACGGGCCGTCGTTCCGGCAGTTTTTCAACCACCGCGTAGCCCCGCCGGAGAATGCCCAAAGGGCTGCAGGCATCAAGTTTCCCGGCCAGAAGGTCCAGGGTATGACGCCGACACTGCTGTTGCTGCCGGCAGGCGTGAAGCAAACGGTGGGACAGCCGTTCCAGACCGAAGCGGCAGTCGGCCAGCCGATGCTCCGGCGTTCGGACCGCCAGTGAACGGGAAGCCTGTTCCAACCGCCGCTGCAGCCGCCGCAGGCGATCGGTCATCATCCGGGTAAAACGATAGGACAATTCCTCAACCCGCTGGCGCCGGTGCTGGTACAGGATTTCCGGCCGGGAAAGGCGGGCGGCACATAGCCGGATGCGCGATCGGTAGTTTTCCAGCTGCCCGGACACCGCCTGGTGGCAGCGCTGGGCCAGGAACTGTATTTTTTCAGCCAGCTGTTCGCGCTGGGCCACCACCAGCTCGGCGGCCGCCGACGGCGTCGGAGCCCGCAGGTCAGCGACAAAATCGGCAATGGTATAATCAATTTCATGCCCGACGGCGCTGATCAGGGGAATGCGGGAGGAAAAAATCGCCCGGGCCACAATTTCTTCGTTAAACGGGGCTAAATCCTCCCAGGAGCCGCCGCCCCGGGCCAGGATAATCGTATCCACCTGGCCGGCCAGGACCCGGTTGCACCGCTGAATGGCCTGGGCAATCTCCGCTGCCGCGGCACTGCCCTGGACCGTAACCGGAATGACGGTAATGGCAAGGTTGGCAAAACGGCGGTGAACAACCTGGAGGATATCCCTGATTGCCGCACCGCTGGCGGAGGTGATCACCGCCACATGACGGGGCAAAAGCGGAATGGGTTTTTTCAGCTCCGGGTCAAAAAGGCCTTCGGCCGCCAGTTTTTCCTTCAGCTGTTCAAAGGCCCGCATCAGGCCGCCAAGCCCTTTCAATTCCAAACTTTCAACCACCAGCTGGCATTCCCCCCGGGGCTCATAGAGACTGACCCGACCCAGGCAGAGCACATGGTCGCCATCGGCGGGCAGGAAATTCAGGGCATGGTTTCGCCGCCTGAACATCACCGCCCGCACCTGGGACTGGGAATCTTTAAGGGAAAAATAGAAGTGGCCCGAGCGGGGAACGCGAAAATTCGACACTTCGCCCTCAACCCAGACGGAACCGAAATTTCCCTCTAAAATCAGGCGGATATCCTGATTCAGCTGGGATATGGTATAGACGTGCAAATCATCAAACAAGGGCAATCTCCTTTGGCTGACCAATACCATTCATCTCAAAAATTGTCAAAGAAAGCGACCGTAAAAAGGCAATTGATATTTTTTGGGGAACAATTCAAAAAGGCTTCTATTTTTCTTGAATAATTACTAAGGGTTTGCTATTTCTGGTCGATTATTATAGTATCGTCATGCAAAGATGTTTCGAATATTTTCACCATCACGCTCGTTTCAACGGCAGGATACCCAAAACTCATGATTCTCGATTCAATTCTCGGTTTTTTCTCCAATGATCTGGCCATTGACCTGGGAACGGCCAACACCCTGGTCTATGTCAAGGGCAAAGGCATTGTCATTGATGAACCATCCGTCGTTGCCGTCCAGAATTATGCCAGCGGCACCAAGAAGGTTCTCGCGGTCGGCAGCGAGGCCAAGCAAATGGTCGGCAGGACGCCGGGCAACATCATCGCCATCCGGCCAATGAAGGAAGGAGTCATCGCTGACTTCGAGGTTACCGAAGCCATGCTCCGCCATTTCATCACCAAGGTTCACAACCGCAAGACCCTGGTTCGACCGCGGATTATCATCTGCATTCCCTCGGGAATTACCCAGGTCGAGCGGCGGGCGGTGAAGGAATCGGCCGAGTCCGCCGGGGCCCGGGAAGTATACCTGATCGAAGAGCCCATGGCGGCCGGGATCGGCGCCGGCCTGCCGATTACCGAGCCCTCGGGAAACATGGTCGTGGACATCGGCGGCGGCACCACCGAAGTCGCGGTCATCTCCCTGGCAGGAATAGTTTTTGCCAAATCGGTGCGGGTCGGCGGCGACAAGATGGACGAATCCATCATCCAGTACATCAAAAGAAAATACAACCTGCTGATCGG
>JAOZRP010000205.1 GCA_029940125.1 bacterium | reverse complement strand
TTTATTTATCCTGAAATCAACTTCTGACAGCAAGTTGGATTTTCCTGTTTTTTATGCCCCTCAAGGGGGTACTGAAAAGAGTGACAGCCTTTCAGGAGTAAGGTACTGATTGCCAGAATAGCACCACTACCATTGTAAGTCAATTATTTTTGTTTTGTTTTATTTTTAAGTTTTTTTTCGGCGGGAAAATACTTTTCATCCTCAATTCGATGTCGGTTCTGGTACTGCCAATTACCCACTGCCTGAATAAGGTCTAAAGTATTTCCATAAGTTTACGATATCATAAGATAAAATTACTTATTGCATCCGGATCGCTGTCATTATGCATACTCAACTGCAAACAGGAAAACCAGAAACAATAGATGGTGACATCTCGGCAAGTGAATTGCAGGCGGCAAAAACGGTTGTCAACTCCCTGGTGGTGGCAGTAAAAAACAGCTGCCTCTATCCGGAAGACCATGCCGTTTGCCAGCATTCCATCACCCACGCGTTTGAAGAACTCAATGGTTTTACCCGTGAGTACGGCGATCTCAGAATCACGGTAGATCAGCAGACTTTTCTTTACGAGGGAGAAGTGATTTATGAAGGCCCCGCCGATGTTGGCAATCTGGCCTACATGTCCTTCCGGGACGGCATTCTCTGGCTGGAATTTCAGCCGGGACTGGAAATAGACGAAATCAAAAAATTATTCCAGCTCGTCAACCATTACAAAAATCCCCAGGAAGAAGCCGAGGGTGACCTGGTTACCGCTTTTTGGGAAGCGGACTTTGCCCATATTGACTATGGGGCGGCCGACATCAGTCCGGACCCCGATATTTTTCTGGATTTTCCTCTGTTCCAGTCCCATGGCAAGGCGGAAAACGGTGAGTACCAGCTTGAAATAGCGGCCGGAATAGGAACAATAGGGTCAGAAAAAGGCGACAGCCGGGAAGATGCCGTCCAGTTCCACCCTCCTGATAATGAGCCAGCGGATGAGCTTAAAAGACAATTTGTAAGCCCGGATATGCAGATTGATGGCTCAAAAGGGATGGATGGTGAAACCGTAAACGGTCCTCAGGTATCTCTTGAAGATGTTTCCAGTAGCAGCCAGGAACCGGAAAAAGGGAAAAAAAGGAGTGCAAAAAGCTTGGAAATTGTGGTGCCGTTGCCTTTGGTTGAACATGATCTCTGGAGCTTGACCCCGGAAGAAGAAAAGCTTTTGCAACAGATGGTGGCCGAGGAAGAGCAGCGCTCGCGATCTGCCAGCGTTTTTGATGTTTTGGTCAGCGTCCTGAATCTTCAAACCAACGAAAATGATTTTGCCGAAATCCTGAGTTTTTTGCAGGCTGAATTTAAAGAATCATTGTTTCAACAACAGTTTCCCGCTGCCCTGCGTCTTCTGCAGACCCTGCGGTCCATGTATGCCCGGAAAAATCCGGATAAAAAATGGCAGCGTCCATTGATCGTCAGGTTTTTCAAAACGGTTTCCGCCCCCCAGACGCTGCAGGTGCTGACGCAGATATGGCCTGATGTTGTTGCCCATGGATCTGCAGAACAGCAGCATGCCCTGGCCCGCATCTGCCAGCAGCTGACCCCGATTGCCAACCAGACCTTCATTCCCCTGCTAGCCCTGAATGACCAGGGGCAGCTGCCGAAAATGCTGGAAAAAATCATCCACAACCTTGTCCGCCATGATTTTGAATCCTTGACCCCGTTGCTTGACAGCCGGGATGATGCTGCCGTGTTGAAGCTTGTCGAAGTTATTGCCGCAGTCGACGATCAGCAAGCCGCTAAAACGCTGCTGAAACTGGCGAGACATCAAAATTTCAACATCCGGAAGGAAGCCGTCAAAACCCTTTTGAACCGCGAGCCAAATATCCTGCCTAAATTAATCCATTGCCTGGATGACAACCATGAAACCATTCGCTTGATGATGCTGAATCATCTGGGCCGGGAGCGGAACAACCTGGCCGAACACCTGCTGCTGGAATATTTTGCTCAGCACAAGTTCAATGCCGATGAAGAGCATCACCTGCTGGGCTGTTACCAGGCTCTCGGACATTGCGGCTCCGGTCGCAGCGTGCCATTTTTAAAAAAGATGCTGTTGGAGCATGGCTGGAACATTTTCGGCAGCCTGGCTGCCATTCACCGGGAAGGTGCGGCCCTTGCCCTGCACCTGCTGCATCGGGAGGAAGCCGATGCCGTCCTGGAACAGGCGGCCGGCAGCCTCAATCCCCAGCTGAAGATGGCCTGCCGCAAGGCCAGGGAGCGGAAAAGATGAGTTCTGTTGATACAGCACCCGTCGGAGAAATTGATTCCAGGGAGAAATGGTGCCGCCGGGGAGAAGATCTTTTGCGGTCCCTGATGGGCTTTTTGCAAACCGTGAAAATCCATCAAGGCAACAACAGGCTGGTTGCCCGTGGCGTTGAAGCTCTGCGCCAGACGGTATCCGCCCTCGGCAAAGAGGACGACCAGGTTTCTTTGCTGGTTGCCCACGGGAGATTTTTTCTCAATGAGGAAAAATTTCCCCACCGTCCCATGGTGGAAACCCTTATCCAGACCTTTCAACGGTATTGTTCGCAACGCCGTCTCCAGGGCATTACCCTGCTGATGACCATCAATGAAACCAGCGACGAACAGATTGTTTCCGGGGCCCGGCTGCTTAATGATGCGGGACTGAAAGAAGATCCGGAAATGGTATTGAGTCAATGGCTTGAACAAGGGAAACTGCCATGGCTGGAACTTGCCTTTGAATCTGAATTACATGCTGAACATCCAGAGGAAAGTTATAACCAGTCTCCAGGTATGAGCTATCTCTATAATCCCATCCATCAGGCAGAAGGTGAATTTGGCGATTCCGGTACACGAAGGCAGCCGGATGAAACAACCATAGATGTTGAAGGCCAGAGAGCCAGTACAGGGGTGGAAAGGGCAAAAATTGATATTAAGCTGAAAAGCGAAGCAACAACCGGCAAAACAGCAAAGCAAAAAGCCGTATCTTCTTACTGCTCGGCGCTGGCTTCCCTGAAGGAAGTTTCCGATAAGATTCACCAACGGCAGCGAGTGGGGATTCGTCGATCCGTTCGCCTGATCCAGAACATGGTGGACCTGATGATGGACAAGGAAGCCCTGTTCCTGGCCATGAGCACCATCAGGGTTTTTGACGACTACACTTTCACCCATTCAGTCAACGTGGCCATTTTGTCCATGTGCCTGGGGAAAAGGCTGGGTTTGTCAAAGGTGCTGCTGAACCGCTTGGGATTATGCGGGCTTTTTCATGACGTGGGCAAAGTTGAAATTCCCAGGGAAGTTCTGAACAAAGCCGGCAAGCTGTCTGAACAGGAGCTTGCCGTCATGCGCAGCCATCCTTTAAAAAGCGTTCAGCAGATTCTTAAACTGCGGGCGTCACCGGAGATGAAGGCCCACCTTATCCTGCCGCCTTTTGAACATCACCTGCGCTACGACCTCTCCGGTTATCCACGCATCAACTGGGAAAACCCGATAAGCTTTTTTGGCCGGATAGTGACCATTGCCGATGTTTTCGATGCCATCACGTCACCCCGGGTATACCGGCCAACAGCCCTGAGCCCGGACAAGGCCCTGGGATACATGCTGGAAGGTGCCGGGACCGACTTTGATCCCCTGCTGCTCAAGGTTTTTATCAATATGATGGGGGTTTATCCGGTCGGCACCCTGCTGGAACTGGACACTGGCGAGCTGGGACTGGTGATGGAAACTCCTGGAGACGCAGAAGACTATCGGCCGATAGTCACCCTGCTGGAAAAGGATGAGCATGGACAGTATGTAAAAGGGGAAAAATTCAACCTCAATACCCGCAGCGGAAAAACCGGTGAGTTCCTTAAAAACATTACATCAACTCACCACCCTTCAACCTACGGCATCCAACCAGCGGCTTTTATTTTTTAGCTGTTGCCCGGCGTTGATTTGGAAGCACCAGTTTCTAAACGGAAATGAGACTTAGCTTGAGAATTGCATCCACAATCTTTTGCCGCTGATAAACAACAGGTAGACAAGAGCCGTCAGCAAAATAATGCTGGCCCCGGACGGCAGATCAAAAATAAAGGAAAGCCACAATCCGGCCACAATGCAGGTCGCACTGATGATGGCCGATAAAAGCATCATCCAGCGAAGGGATCTGGTCAACTCCTCGGCCACCGCCGCCGGAATGGACAGCAGGGCAATGACCAGAATCAGGCCGACTACCCGGATCATCATGACTACCGACAGGGCCACCAGCACCAGCAGCAAACCCCGGATAAGGACGACCGGCAGGCCGCAGACCGCGGCATATTCGGCATCGTAAGATATGGCGATCAACTCCTGGTGATAACGATAAACAATGATCATGATCAGCAGGTCAATGATGGCAATGAACAGCAGATCCGATCTGGATACAGCCATGATGCTGCCGAACAGGTAGCCAAACAGATCGGCATGATAGCCCGGCGTCAAATCCACCAGGATAATCCCCACCGCCATGCCGACGGCCCACATGGCACCGATCAGAGTGTCGGGGCGGCTTTTGCTCAGCAGCTTGACGCCGCCCATGCCCAGGGCGGCCAGCACCGAAAATATCGAGGTGCAGGCCAGGGGCGGCAGTCCCAGGTAATAGGCTGCCCCCACTCCGCCAAAGGCCGCGTGGGCGATGCCTCCAGCCAGAAACACCAGTCGGTTGACTACTACCAGAGAACCGATGATGCCGCAGGCGATGCTGACCAGCAGCCCCGCCCAGAGGGCATGGCGTAAAAATTCAAATTGAAAGAAAGCGTCCGGCATAAAAATCACATCTCCGTTCCACCATGCGGTATTTCTTATTTAAAAACTAACGCGGGCCTAACGCCCGCAACCCAAATCAGAGTGTCAGGATGTTCCGACATGGCTCTCGCTCATTCTCGCGGCACATCGTGTGCCGCTCCGAGGCGTCCGCC
>JAOZRP010000549.1 GCA_029940125.1 bacterium | reverse complement strand
TGCTGATAGAAACACCGGCCGGCAATTTATCGCAGATTATGCGGCACATCAATGGCGCGTATACGACTTATTTCAACATTAAGCGAAAGCGCGCCGGTCATTTGTTCCAAGGCCGGTACAAGGCAATACTCATTGATGCGGACAGTTATGCAGTCGAGTTGTCTCGTTACATTCATCTAAATCCTGTACGTGCGGGAATGGTTGAGAGGCCCGAAGAGCATCCCTGGTCCAGTTATAAAAGTTACATCGGCAAAAGCAGGGTTCCGGAGTGGCAGAAAACGGAATTTATCCTTGGTTATTTTGGCCTTGGCCCTTCTTTTGACCTAGATTCTTCTGGCAAAGCAAAAACTAATTACATGAATTTTGTCGAGGCCTTTCTCGGGAAAAAATACCCCAGCCCCCTGGAGGCAACTACTGCTTCGACTATTTTGGGAAGCGAGGAGTTTGAGCAGAAGGTTCGCAGGCAGTATCTAAGTGAAAGGCGTGCCGATCGTGACATTCCGGCAGTAAGAAAGTTAACGCCAAGGATTTCAGTGGATGAAATCATTGATATCGTCAAAAATGAACTTGGCGACAATGAAAATTTGACCCGGAAAGTGAGTATTTTTTTGTGCCGAAAGCATAGTGGCGCCAGGCTCAGGGAAATTGGAGAACGATTTGGGATAAGTGAAGCCGCCGTGTCACAAGCAAGCCGCCGGCTGGAATTACAGGTCATGGAGGATCAGCAATTGGAAAAGCTGCTGAACGGTTTAGAAAATACTCTGAGACATGTTAAATGTTGAGACCTGACCCCCTTGCTCCTTTGCTCTAAAGAAAACAGGCGGGGGAAAGGATCGTCGCCTGCCGCAAGGCTTTTGATTCATTTTTTGTCAACCTTCCCCGTTCGGCAGCCTCATCCCATTTCTCCCTGATGATCCCTTCCACTTCATCGTTGACTTCTTTCGCATCGGTACTGGTCAAACCAAATTGTTCCGCCATACTCAAGGCATTACGAAGGGTGCTTTCCCGGCCATGCTCCCCCACAATCATTGCCTGGTTTGCCGTCTGACCGACACGCATCATCGGATAGATGTCATAGGCGGGCGTAAGCATATAACTGCGTCCATCCCAAAAAAATGCATGGTTGCGGGCATGATCGTCAATGTTGCCGATGAGGATATTAAAAACCATCCGTCTATACAGCTGCTGGGAATCAGCCGGGTAGTATTTCCCCAAGCGGCGCAGAAAAGCGGCCAAATCAGGATATGAGGCCAGGACAGCCTCGGTTTCGTGAAGCTGCAAAGCGGTAAGCCCACTGATGAGAAAGCGGCGACACCATTGACCGTCAACCAATTCTCTGTCAAAACGTCTGACCAGCAGCACATCTTTGCCCAGCTTCC
>JAOZRP010000548.1 GCA_029940125.1 bacterium | reverse complement strand
CATCATGATGAAACTGGCAGCCCGGGTTCAGCAGATCAAACCTTCCCCTACTCTGGCAATTTCAGCCAAGGCCAAGGCCATGCAGGCCGCCGGCGTTGACGTCATCAATTTCGGGGCCGGGGAACCGGACTTCGACACCCCAGACAACATTAAAGCGGCGGGCATCAAGGCCATTCAGGAAGGTTTTACCCGCTATACGGCGGTTCCCGGCATCCCGGAACTGAAAAAAGCCATCCAGGCAAAGCTGAGCCGCGAAAACGGCCTCAGCTACGAAACCGACGAAATCATTGTTTCCTGCGGCGGCAAGCATTCATTTTACAACATGGCCCAGGCTCTGCTTGACCCGGGTGACGAAATCATCGTCCCCGCCCCCTACTGGGTTTCCTACCCGCCCATGATCCAGCTGGCCGGCGGCAAGGCAGTAATTATCCCGACCACGGAAGATCAGGGCTTCAAGATCACTCCGGACCAGCTCCGGCGGCAGATCACTGAAAAAACCCGGGCGGTGGTAATCAATTCGCCTTCCAACCCTACCGGCTCCGCCTATTCCCTAACCGAGCTGGAGGCATTGGCCGAGGTGATCATCGAACATGACATCCTGGTCATCTCCGATGAAATCTATGAGCATATCATCTACGACGGCTTCGCCCAGCACAGCATCGCCGGGGTCAACCTGCAGATGAAGGAGCGGACCATCATCCTCAACGGGGTTTCCAAAAGCTACGCCATGACCGGCTGGCGCATCGGCTTCACCGCCGCCCCGGCCCCCCTGGTGGCGGCGATGACCAAGATCCAGAGCCAGAGCACTTCCAACCCCACGTCCATCTCCCAGAAGGCCGCCATCGAGGCCTACAACGGCCCCCAGGACTTCATTGCCATGGTCCTGCCGGCTTTCGACGAACGCCGCCGCTACATCGTCAAAGCCCTCAACGACATCCCGAACATCAGCTGTTTCACCCCCACGGGAGCCTTCTACGCTTTTCCCCGGGTCAAGGAACTGCTGTCCAGAAGTTTCAACGGCCAGCCCGTCGAGTCGTCGCTGAACCTGTGCACCCTGCTGCTCGATGAAGCCAAGATTGCCGCCGTCCCCGGCGAGGCTTTCGGCGCCCCCGGCTACCTGCGCCTTTCCTATGCCACTTCCCTGGAAAACATTAAAAACGGCATGGAACGGCTGGCGGATTTCGTCAAGAAACTGAGATAAAGTAATGTTATAGAGGAAACACAACCGGGATGGTGTCAATAATTTTACGCTTTTTTTCTTGCAATACCGTAAAGTTGTGATTTAATCAAACTTCAGGCCGGCGAACATTTCATTGCTGCTTTCGCTGATCTGTTTTTTCATGCGGTTAACGTAATCCGGCCTGATCTCGTTCCGCCAG
>JAOZRP010000204.1 GCA_029940125.1 bacterium | reverse complement strand
ACATCGTGTGATTCGTTCGGCGGCCAATACCGCTATGAGCCAAGCCCGAACATCTGATCGCTGTATTTCTCTGCTTCAAATTCCCAGAAACGCCTCCTTGACCTGTTCGTTGTTCAGCAGTTCATCCCCGGACCCCTCCAAAACGATGCGGCCGTTTTCCAGCACGTAGGCCCGGTTGCACATTTTCAGGGTCTGGATGACGTTCTGCTCGGAAAGCAGGATGGTCACCCCCTCGTCATTGATCTTCTTCACCAGCCGGAAGACGTCCTGCACCAGAATCGGGGCCAGACCCAGGGAGGGCTCGTCGAACATCATCAGGGTGGGCAGGGACATAAGGCCCCGGCCGATGGCCACCATCTGCTGCTCGCCGCCGGAAAGGGTGCCGGCCAACTGCTTGCGCCGCTCCTTCAGCCGCGGGAAAAGATCGTAGACATGCTCCATGGTCTGGAAGCGCTTCAGTTTCGCCTCGTCGCTCAGGGAACCCATGATCAGGTTTTCCTCGACGGTCATCTCCGGAAAAAGCCGGCGGCCCTCGGGAACATGGACGATGCCCTCGTTGATAATCATGCTCGGGGGCAGATGATCCACCCGGCGGCCGGAAAACTCAATGGTGCCTTTGCGGGGGGAAATCATCGAGGAAATGGTCCTGATCACCGTTGATTTGCCGGCCCCGTTGGCTCCCACCAGCACGACAATCTCCCCTTCCTTAACCTGGAAGGAAACATCCCAGAGCACCTGCAGATCACCATAGAACACATCAATACCGTTAACCTTTAGCATAATCTTCTCCCAGGTACGCTTCAATGACCGCCGGGTTGTTGGCCACTTCTTCCGGGGTCCCGGTGGCAATGGTCTGGCCGAAGTTGATCGCGTGGATGCGGTCCGACATGGTCATGATTACCTTCATAATATGCTCAATAATCAGGATGCTGACCCCATTCTCCCGGATTTTCTTGATCAGCTCAATGGCTTCGTCAACCTCCGTCGGCGTCAGCCCGGCAGCCGTTTCATCAAGCAGTAGAAGCTCCGGCTTGGTGGCCAGGGCCCGGGCGATTTCCAGCCGCTTGCGCCCGCCGATGGGCAGGCTCTTGGCCGGCCGGTCCTTGACCGCCAGCAGGTTGCAGAATTCCATGACTTCATGGGCAACGTCCCGGGCCTCAACAATGGAATTCACCCGGCAGAAGGCCGCAGCGGTCACGTTGTCAAGCACCGAAAGCCGGGCCAGGGGTTTGACCACCTGGAAGGTCCGGCCGATCCCCAGCTGGCAGATTTTATGGGTCTTCATGCCCTTGATGCTCTGCCCCTTGAAGATAATGTCGCCGGAGGTGATCGGGAAAAAGTTGTTGATGCAGTTGAAGGTGGTGGTCTTCCCGGAGCCGTTGGGACCAATCAGGCCGAGAATCTCGCCTTCATGAATCTGGAACGAGATGTCATTGACCGCCACCAGGCCGCCAAATTTTTTCGTCAGGTTTTTCACTTCAAACAAAGCCATGCAACTCTCCCTATATCCTGAAAGCCTTGCGGCGCAAGACATACCGTTTGATCTTCTCCCAGTCGCCGACAATGCCGTTGGCCAGGAACATGATCACGAAAATAACCAGCAGCCCGAACACCAGGGCATGCCCCTGGCTCACCCATGCCGGCGCCAGGCCGAAAAAGGAGCTGCGGAAGGTCTCCTGCAGACCAACCATTACCAGGGCGCCCACCGCCGGCCCCATGATAGTGGCCACGCCGCCGACGATCCCCACCAGGATGGCCATGATCGAGATATAATGGAGCGAAAAAACTACTTCAGGATCAATAAAGCCCATGTAGTTCATGTAAAAAGCCCCAGCCAGACCGGTAAAAAAGGCGCTGACCAGCAGGGAAATATTTTTATAGAGGGTGGTATTGATCCCCAGCGACTCGGCCGCGTCCTGGTCCTCACGGATGGAAACAAAATAATAGCCCCACTTGGACTTCATGATCCGGTGAATGGCATAGATGCAGGCGGCGGCCAGGCCCAGGGACAGGTAGTAGTAGGGCAGCTTGCTCCTGAAGGTGGGAATGATCAAAATCCCGACCATGCCATCGGTCAACTCTTCCCAGTTGGTGGCAATGAGGCGAAAAATTTCCCCGCCGGCCAGGGTGGCCAGGGCGAAGTAGGGACCGCGAAGCCGGAAGCAGACCCAGCCCACAAACAGGGCCACGGCCATGGCGATAAAACCGCCAAACAGCATTCCCCACCAAGCCGACATGCCCAGCTTGGTAACCAGGATGCCGGCGGTATAGGCCCCGACGCCGAAAAAGATGGCGTGCCCGAAGGAAACCTGCCCGGTATAGCCGGCCAGCAGATTCCACGATGAACCGATGATCACCCAAATAAAGGTGATGATCAGCAGGTGCTGGTAGTAGTTGGAGTGCACCGCCAGGGGAAAACCGAGCAGAAACAGGCCGACAATCAACAACGTGATGGATGATTTTTTCATGACGCCCCCCTATATCTTCGTCAGGCGTTTCAGCCCGCCGGGGAGAAAAACCAGAACCATGATAAAGATAATGAAACCAACCATTTCCTTGTAGCCCATGCCGATGTAGGTGGCCCCCATGGACTCGGCAATGCCGAGCACCACGCCGCCGACCAGCGCCCCCACCGTGCTGCCCAGGCCGCCAAGGATGGTAATCACGAAGGCCTTCAGGGTGAAAGGTCCGCCCAGGTCAGGAAAAAGGTAGAAAATCGGCACCAGCAGGCAGCCGGCCGAGGCCACCAGGGCCGAACCGATCCCAAAGGTGATAATGGTAATGCGCTCGCTGTCAATGCCCATCAAGGTGGCGGCTTCCTTGTCCTGGGCCGTGGCCCGGATGGAACGTCCCAGGTCAGTCTTCAGCAAAAACCAGAACAGGGCCACGGTAAAAGCCACCGAGAGGCAGAAGGCCACGCACATGGGCACGTTGAAGGAAATCTTGCCGAAAAAAAAGGCCGACGAGCTGTAGGCGGTCTGCACGGTCTTGTAGTCGGAAGAGAAAATGAAGCGGGCGATTTCCGTCAGCACCATGCCGATGCCGACGGTCATCAAAACCTGATTCTCCGGCAGGACCGAATCAATTTTAATCAGCGGATTCAGCAGGTACTTCTGCAGGAAGCACCCCAAGAAAAAAAGGGCCGGCATGGCCACCAGCAGGGAAAGGTAGGGATCAATGTGGAAGTAGTGGGACAAGACAAAGGTGATGTACATGGCCACCATCATCAACTGTCCATGGGCCAGATTGATAATCCCCATCACCCCCATAATCAGGGTCATGCCGATGCCGATCAGGCTGTACACGCCCCCGATGAGAACACCGGCAACCAGGGTCTGGATGAAAACATCCATGCTGCTTTTCCTTTCTTTATACTTTTTTCAGTCAAAAAAATTGCCGTGGCGGCGCCGGCATGCGCCGCCCCGGCAGTGATAAAATATTTTAATAACCCCAGGTTTTCAGCCAGTCAACCGGATAGACCAGAGGTTTGGTCGCCAGCTTGGCCGGCCATACCAGTTCCAGGTTGCCGTCAATCCACTGAACCACATAGGTATCAGCTTTGTTCTGGTTTTTAAGTTTTCCCCAGGTTCCGAATTTGACCGGACCGAAAACGGTCATCATGTCGGTGGCATCCAGCGCCGCCTTGATGTCGGTGTTCTTGAACGACTTGGCCCGCTTCAGCACATCGGCAATCACATAACAGGCGGAATAGGCCTCGGCGCCATGGTAGTCAACAGACTTGTGAAAGCGCGCCTTGAATTTCTTGTAATAATCCATGGCCCCGGGAAAAGGCAGGATCTGGTGCCAGAGGGTGGCGGAGATGACATATTCCGAAGCCTTGCCGGCGTTGGTTTTGAATTCAGGCAGGGTAAAACCGGCGGCGCCGCCCACGAACAGCTTCGGCGTCAGCTTCAGTTCCTTGGCCTGCTTCATCAGCAGGGAAGCGTCCATGATGTAGGAAATCATGTAGACGATATCGGGATTGAGCTGTTTGATCTTGCTCAGCACCGGCTTGTAATCGATGCCGCCATGCTCATAACCCTCTTTCAGCACCACCTTGATGCCCAGTTTTTTGCAGGTTTTGGCAAACGACTTGGCCCCTTTGCTGCCAAAGAGGGAATTTTCGTGAAGGATGGCCACGGTTTTCGGCTTCACCACCTCGGTCAACAGGGACTCAACCGCACTGGCATACTTACTGACCGGCGGGTTGAGACGGTAGACGTAATCCCAGCCGGAGGAAGTGATTTTATCGGCGGAGCCGGTATTGACCAGAAACGGCATCTGGTTCTGCTGGCAGACCCCGGCGGCCGCGTAGGTTACCGAGCTGCTGTAGCCGCCGCCGATCATCACTACCTTGTCTTTGGTAATCAGCTTTTCAGCCACCGAACGACCGACATCGGGACGGCCGGTGGTGTCCTCGATCAACAATTCCAGCTTCTTGCCGTTGATGCCGCCGGCGGCATTGATCTCTTCCAGGGCCATCTCGAAAGACTGCTTTTCTATCTCACCAAACTTGGCCATTGAACCGGTGAGCGGCAGCACCACCCCAACCTTGACCGAATCGGCAGCCATGGCCTGGAACGGACCAAAAGCAAAGAAAAATGCTAAAAGACAGACGAACCCCAACAGAATTTTTGACTTCTTCATCACCAACCTCCTTACACGTTGTGTTTCCTGCCCCCCTTGGGGCAGGGATTATAAAACCTGATTTTACTATACCTGATAAGGCTAACAGGTGTAAAACCGGCTGTCAAGTAGACCTTTTTTGATTTTTTTGTAAGAAATTTTCTTACACAGCTGCCAGCCTTCAGCTCTCAGCTTAATAAGTTGTTTTCTCAATGTTCCGCTGGAAGCTGATTGCTGATCGCTGAAAGCGCTCAGCGGGAAATAAGCATTTCCCGCTGAGCACCCTATTATGTTGCCCTTCTTCGTG
>JAOZRP010000547.1 GCA_029940125.1 bacterium | reverse complement strand
TTTTGGTTGCGGGCGTTAAGCCCGCATTAGTGGAAAAATATACCGTTGTTTCTGCTGTTGGCCGGATTCCAAACCCGGCTGCTGATTTCTTTTGGCAGGCGGCGGCGGGAGGAGTGGAGAAATGTCTTCTGATTATCGATCCATGTGGCGGGAAATAGGGCTTGACCTGCCGGCCCATGACGCCTTGCTCGAAGCACTGGGAAATGCGTACCGCGACATTTTTCTAAGTCAGGACAACCGTCCCCGGGAGATGGCGTACCTCGATTTTGCGGTCAGCGAGGTTCATGGCCTGCGGATCAGGGAGCTGCTGGAGGCCCGGGAAGCGGGACGCAAAGTGGTCGGCGCCTTCTGTGTTTTCGTGCCGGAGGAAATCGTGCTGGCTGCCAACGCGATTCTGGTTGGTCTGTGTACCGGGGCTGACTTTGCCATGGAGGAAGTGGAAAAGATTCTGCCGCGCAATACCTGCTCATTGATCAAGTCCGCCTTCGGGTTCAAGCTGAGCAAGGTGTGCCCCTTCCTTGAAGTTGCCGACCTGGTGGTGGGTGAAAATACCTGCGACGGCAAAAAGAAATCCTACGAGCAGCTGCGGGAACTGGTTCCCAACCTGTACGTCATGGACCTGCCGCAGCAGAAAACCGCGGAAGGCCGCCACCTGCTGCGCCGAGAATATCAGTATTTTCTGCGGGCCATTGAAGAATTGACCGGGGTTGAGATAACCGTTGACCGTCTTCGCCGGGGGATTGAGCTGGTTAACAACAAGAGACTGGCGCTCCAGCGGCTGTCCCGGTTGCGGGCGGTGGACCCGGCGCCGATTTCCGGCCTGGACGCCTTGTTGATCAACCAGGTGGCTTTTTATGATGATCCTCTTCGCTTCACCGCGGCGGTGAACAAACTCTGCGATGAACTGGAGGAGCGGGTCCAGGAGAACATCGGAGCGTTTCCGGCCGGCACCCCCCGGGTTCTGCTTTCCGGCTGTCCCATGGCCGTGCCCAACTGGAAGCTTCCCTGGATTATCGAGCAGGCGGGGGCGGTGATTGTCGGCGAGGAATCCTGCGTCGGCGAACGGGGGTGGCGCAACCTGACGGAGATGAGCGGCGAAACGGTGGACGATTTGCTTGAGGCCATTGTTGATCGTTATTTTCAAGTGAACTGCGCGATTTTCACCCCCAATCCCGACCGTGAACGGCAGGTGCTGAACATGTACCGGGATTACCAGGCCGACGGGGTGATTCACTACGGTTTGCAGTTCTGTCAGCCCTATATCATTGAATCGATGCCCATGGAAAGGCGGCTGCAGGATCGGGGCGTCAATATCCTGCGGCTGGAAACCGACTACAGCCAGGAGGATGTGGGACAGCTGCAGACCAGGATAGAGGCCTT
>JAOZRP010000203.1:2756-4939 GCA_029940125.1 bacterium | reverse complement strand
CGCTATGAGCCATGCCCGAACATCCTTAAGTATTCCCGACAATTTCTTGTTTTTTGTGGCGGCATTTCAGGCGTAAGGCACTAAAAGCTAAAGGCAGACAGCTACCGGTAAACTTTGCCACCAACATCGTAAAGGAGGTTCAAGATGGGAGAAGAGTTGGCAGGACTGCAGAAACTCTATGAAATGGTCATGGAATTCGTGGTCAACTACAGTTTTCAGGTGGTCGGCGCCATTATCATCATGGTTCTCGGTTTTATTGTTGCCAAAAAACTCGGGAACCTGGTGTCTGCATTTTGCCAGAAGCGCAACATGGATGTCACCCTGGCCAAGTTTTTTGGCAATGTGGTCAAGATGCTGGTGCTCATCTTTGTACTGATCATCACCATGGGCAAGTTCGGCATTTCCATCGCTCCCTTCATCGCCGCCCTCGGTGCCGTGGCCTTTGGCAGCACCTTTGCCCTGCAGGGGCCGCTCTCCAACTTCGGCGCCGGAATTACCATTATCCTGACCCGTCCGTTCACAGTCGGAAATACCATCACCATTCAGGGGGTCAGCGGCATTGTCAAGGACATCACCCTGACTTCCACCATCCTCGATACCGAGGACGGCGAGGAAATCACCATCCCCAACAAACATATCGTCGGCGAGATCCTGCACAACTCGTTTGCCAACCGGGTAGTGGAAGGAAGCATTGGCATCGCCTACCACGACAACCCTGAACAGGCCATTGAAATCATCAACCAAACCCTGGAACAATTTCCCCAGGTGGTCAAGGAACCATCCCCCCAGGTGGGCATCCAGGAGTTTGCCGATTCGGCCATCACCATCGGCATGCGCTACTGGGTCCCCACCAACCACTACTTTCAGACCCTTTTTCAGGTCAACCAGCAGATTTATAAAAATCTCATGGATGCCAACATAACGATTCCCTTCCCCCAACAGGACATTCACGTCAAAGACCTGCCTGGTCATCTGCAAGGAGAACCCTGTCAGCACGGCTGATCTTCCTGGCATACGGGAAAAATTGCCCCTGAAAAAAGAAGCTCCCTGAGGCCAAGCCGGGGAGCTTCTTTTAACCGATCACACAACCAAAATGTACTTTTACTGTTTTTATCCTTACTTGTCAGGATTGATCCTGGTAATTTTAGACCCCTGCAAACCAAGGCCGGCCATCAGACCTTTCTGCCCGAAAGCAAATGCGTAAATGTCATCCTTGGCGGTGCTGGTGGTCAGGTTTTTGGCAAGCCCCTTGTCAACCACGACCACGCTGGGGCCGACACCGATTTCCCAACCGGAACTTTTCTGCAGATACTGCAGGGCCTCGTCAGTCATCAGAAACATGGCGTAGCCGAAAGATTGAACTCCTATCTGAAGGCCGTAGGAAGCGGCAACGGTATTATAATAACCTACAGTTTTGCCTCTGACAAGCAGGGCCCCTTCACCATACTGCCCGCCAACAATCAAGCCGCCCTTGACAATGTCAGGAAAGACCAGAATGCCCTTGGCAACGGTTGACAATTCCCGGGCCGCCGGTGAACTCCTGTAGAGGGATTCCAGGGCAATCTCTACTTTCTTGTCAATTTCAGCTGACGTGGCCGCTGAAACGGGAGATGGAGCAATACCTGCCATGATGACCATCAGAGCCCCGCAAAAAACCAGTCTTACCATGTATGTATAGCGTTTTTTCATAATAAAAACCTTTCTTTCACCCGGATAGTTTTTATCCGGGAACTGATGTTTCCATTTGGCTGTCAGAAATCAGTTTTGAACTGTCAGCTTAACCATTTGTTTTTTTTCAATATCTTACTGAAGATAACGGCTGATCACCAAAGATATGCCAGCCACACCATTAATAACCAGGGGGCGCGTTGGTTACAATGTAGGTCACCTGGCTGCCGGCATAGGCCCGCTGATACCAGGTTGATTCACAGTGAAAATAAGAAACCCCGTTGACCACTACTGCGGTAGACTGGCAGGGCAGGGTGGTTACATAGGTGGTGGTCGTAGCGGCCGCGGCTACGCCAACAGCCGTGGCCCCGACTACGACGCCGACGACAAAATCATCATCGTCATCCCAGTCATAGTGGTAATGGCCGTGGTAGTAACGATCATCCAGTTCGTCTTCGATAAAATCCTGGCGGTCTTCCTGGCGTTTATGAATTTCCTCCTGGATGTCTTCCCGG
>JAOZRP010000203.1:0-2656 GCA_029940125.1 bacterium | reverse complement strand
GTCTTCCCGGTGCTCGTCCAGCCATTCCTGACGATCCTGCTGGTCCCGGCTGTCACGACCGCGTTGATTGAATTTTCCATCTTTTCCCTGGATTGCAGCTTTTAGGTCTTTTCGATTTCTTTGGCTGCCGTTGCTGATTTTGCCGCCTTGCACCGCTGCCGGCCGGGTTTTCCGGTTCGGCCTGCTGACCGCCGGTCTGGTTTTCTGACTAGGTCTCGGTCTGGGCGGCCTGCTGACTGCCGGCCTGGTTCTCTGAACCTGCCTGGACGGCCTGGCTGCCGGTCGACTCCTGCGGGCATAACGACTGCTCATGCTGCCGCTTCGGGCAATCCCCGATCGGGAAAAGCTTGAACTGGCCCGGCGTGCACCACCTCCCCTTCTGCCACCCCCGCCCCGGCGACCACGGGCTTCAAGTTGAGTACTGAAAAGAACAACAGCAAAAAGTGCCACCACCAACAAAACTAACCTGGATTTCGGGCTGAAATTCATTTTGCCCCTCCTTTCTCACTTTTCCCGGCTTTCAAAAGAGCCCCCGGAAGCAGAGCCGGGATCTTCTCAGCCCCTTCAGGCGGAGTAAAGCTGAAGGTTGTTTTTGAAATTTTAGGAGCCAGGTTCCAGTTTGAAAAATTGGCCCGGAACTGGGGCTGTCCATCAGCGTTTTTATAAGTCAGAACGATGCGACGGGGCAGTTTGTCCTCAGCAATCCATATTTGAAAGTCAACATCATCCGAGCGGGCGGCAAGATGATCGGTAGGAGGAGAACTTAACGTGTCCCGCTCAACGTATTGAACCGTCAAATTCAGCTTTTTCAATGCCTCAGGCAAGGTAGTGAGCAGCATCCGGGCCAGTGGAATGCGGATGCCCAGGTTGCCACCGGCAAAGCGGATCGCCTCATCCACCGTACCCATATGATTGACCTGGGCATAAACGTTTTCCGTCTCACCGAACAGGGTAATCACCTTGCCGTCAAAAACCAGGAGATGTTTATCGCCATCACTCTGCAAGGCAACGGCGCGGAGATAATTCGGCCGTTTGATGGTGATCTTGCGCTGTTCGCTGAATTCAATTTTCTGTCCGGATTCCTGGACCGCGTCATAATTCATGAACATGGAAACCGAGAAACCTTTGGCCCCGGCCAGTTTTTCTGCCATACTCATAAGCAGGTCCTTGCCTTCAACCGCCCCGACACTGCTGCTGATAAGACAAAAAGCCAGCAGACAGCAAGTTATCACCTGAAATCGCTTTGCCATAAACTACCTCCATATATTTTCACGAGTTGTTTCTTCTCGTCTATATCCTATCAATCTGCATAAGTAAAGAAAATTAATTATATAATATTTGTATTGTATTTTTTTCAGGCTGAAACCACACCAAAATCTTCCACAGGTGTTGAAAAACTATAAAGATCAGGACATTGTTTATGTGTGTTATGATAATTTTGTCCCGTTATCTTGACTTACTCACATCATATTATATGATGGTATGTAATGGTTGTCTTTTCACAATAATCGTCGTTTGGAAAAGGAGGAAAAACAGCATGAAGTTCAACTTTAAAAAAGCTAAGCTCGCCAGTCTGGTCATCGCCCTGGCCCTGTGTTTCTTCGCCGGGAATTCCTACCCCATGATAAAACCTACGATCGTAAAACTATTTGAAACAATGATTGACAGTTTCAGCTCTTCATCTTCTTCACCACATTATCCCAACCTGGCGATTTCCTCGGTCAAAGTTCTACCAAATGGCAGATTAGGCATCGGCATCAAGCGCGACAGCAAAGGTAACAAGGATATTGTTGGACATGTCAATCTCACCATCCCTTTTGATACCTTTTACAAAAGAACCACCATCAGTATTTACCGGTTTGACCACACTAAACAGCGCTTCGCTCTCTGGGAAAAACACAGCCTGGCCCAGCTTGACCCGATGAAAACACAGATTCTGCATTTTTACCAGAGCCCAAACTGCAACTACAGCTTCCAAACGGAAAAAACCTTCCAGGGAACCGACACCTTCGGCATCATCCTGGAATCGCCCCAACCGGAAAGCCGGCACGATGACAACCATAAACTGGTCGAACTCACCAGCACCACCCACAAGAGACAAAAAAAACAGGCCGATTTGGTCATAACCTCGGTCAGCATGAAAAACGTCGGGCGATACTGTTATCCCAAAGTCAGAATTGAAAACCGGGGCGGAGAAGTCAGTGACAAGGCCTGGCAGGGCAAAGGCGCCGTTCTGGCGCTTTACTACCGCAGCCTGCCGACCCAAAGCTGGCAGACGTTTGTCAAGGTGAAATTTTCCGAATTTGACCCCGGGAAAAGATTGAAAAAACGCGGCGGAACCATTACCTACACCTGCGACAAGGCCATCGACCAGACCTATCGCTTCAAAGTGGTCATCGATGATGACAACAACATCCTGGAGAGCAATGAAACCAACAATAAAAAAGAACTTTACCTGGCCTGCAATGCGCATGCGATTCCCGGAAGCCGCCCTCCGGTACTTCCAAAAGGAAAAAGCAAGCCGGCCCCGGGCAAGATCCCAACCACAAAAACACCCCCTGCACAACGGGTGCCCAGCAAGACAATACCAATACACAGGTATTAGTGCCTTACAGGTTATTTTCTGGTTTGAAAAACAAGAAAATGTTAAGTGTTT
>JAOZRP010000546.1 GCA_029940125.1 bacterium | reverse complement strand
CGGCCAGCTGGAAGACAACAGCAATGCCTTTCTGGCAACGCGGGTGAGTTTCTGAGCCGAGGCGTCTGAAAGCGACAAGTTTTGCTTGACAAGCCGGTCTTTCTTTGCCAGCTTTGTTGTATGGGTTTCTTGATAAAAGTGGAATAATTGCCGTTGGCCGCCTGGTTGTCAATTGGAGATGAAACCGGGAAAGCGGCGGAAAAAATACCCTCCGGCAGCCGGAGGATTGAGAGGAGAACGATGATGAAAAATCAAATTGGCACGGATGCCGGCAAGGTGTGGAAAACGTTGGAAGCGAAAGGGGGGATGACCACCGGGGCGCTGAAAAAAGCGGTTGGCTTGACTCCTTTTGCCCTCTATGCGGCCATTGGCTGGCTGGCCCGCGAGGATAATATTGTGGTCAGCCGTACCGGCAACCAGATCAAGGTTGCCCTTAAATGAGGAGGTTCCTGGTTGCCGATGGGTTCTGAAACAGTTGTCGGATGTTTTTATGAAGATAACGGTTAAACTTTTTGCCTCGTTTCGGGAGGGACGTTTCAAGGTGGAAAGTCGAGATATTCCATCTTCATCCCTGGTGGGTCAACTGGTTGCCGACCTTAAACTGCCGGCTGAGAAACTTGGTGTTCTGCTGGTCAACGGGCGGCATGCAGAGTTGGAAAGTCAATTGGAGGAAGGGGACGTCTGTGCCCTTTTCCCGCGGATTGGCGGGGGCTGAACGATGCCGGAAGATTTGAAGGCGTTTCTGCATTCTGCGGCCATGGATGGCCTGGTGGATTGGCAGAGTTATGAAACCGCCCGGCAGCTTTTCGGCATTTCCTACCCGGAGATAGAGCGGGTTGTTCTTGAACAGGGGTTGTTCCCCAAACGTTATGCCGCCCAGCAACAGCTTTTTCAACTTGAAGGCCAGTTAAAGCTGTTCCGGGCCCGGGTGGCGGTAGTCGGGTGCGGTGGTTTGGGAAGCTGTCTGGTGGAAATGCTGGCCCGGACCGGGATTGGCACCCTGCGGCTTATCGATCCGGACGTGTTTGCCGAGAGCAACCTGAATCGCCAGCTTTTGTGTACCATTGATTCACTCGGCCGTCCGAAGGTTGAAGTGGCGGCGGAGCGGATTGCCTGCCTCAATCCTGCGGTAACCGTGACCACTGTGGCTGAAGCCCTGGACGGGAAGAATGCCAGGCGGTTACTGGCCGAGGTGGACGTAGTGGTGGATGCACTGGATTCCATTCCTGTTCGTCGCGAGTTGGCTCATGTCTGCCGGCAGATGAACCTGCCGTTGGTTCACGGCGCGGTAACCGGCTGGTATGGACAGGTGGCAGTGCAGTCTCCCGGCGACGATCTTGTCTCCCGACTGTATTCCCATCCCGGCCAGCCGGAAATGGAA
>JAOZRP010000202.1 GCA_029940125.1 bacterium | reverse complement strand
AGAATGAGCGAGAGCCATGCCGGAACATCCTGATGCCCTGATTTGGGTTGCGGGCATTATGCCCGCGTTAGACATTAAAGCGGAAATTGATAATATCACCATCCTTGACCACATAATCCTTGCCTTCCAGACGGAACAAACCTTTTTCCTTCGCTTTGCCCACGTTGCCTTCACAGGCGACAAAATCCTGATAGGCAATCACCTCCGCCCGAATAAATCCCCGTTCGATGTCTGAATGGATTTTCCCGGCCGCCTTGACGGCGGTGGTGCCAGCCCGGATAGTCCAGGCTTTCACTTCATCCTTGCCCACGGTAAAAAAGGGAATCAGGCCCAGCAGGGAATAGGCGTGCTGCGCCACCAGCTCCGCAGCCGGGGTAACAATCCCCAAGTCATCCATAAACATCTGGCGATCCTCGTCATCCAGCTGTGAAATTTCCATCTCCACCTTTGCCGACAAGGCCACAACGTCCGTGTCCGCTGACGACAACTGTTCCTTAACCGCCGCCACCAGACGTTCTTTTTCGCCGGAATCAGCTTCTTCATGCACGTTGACGACTATCAGCTCCGGCCGCTGAGTAAGAAACTGGTAGGTATTCAATATGGTTAGCTCCTCATGGGAAAACTCCATATCCCGCAGCATTTTTTCATCTTCGAGGGCCGAGCGGCAGCGTTCAAGGACCTGACGCTCTTTCAGCAGTGCATCCTTATCTAAACCCTTTTTCAGGCTTACTTCAATCCTCTCAAGACGCTTCTCCACCAGTTCAAGATCGGCAAACAGGAGTTCCATCTCCACCAGTTCAACGTCCTTCACCGGATCCACCCGGTCTTCATAAGCCGGCACCATGGGATTCGAAAAGCCCCTGACCACCTGAACCAGCGCCTGAACGTCCCGCACCTGGTTGCATACCCGCCGCCCGGGAGAATCCTTGCCCCCGCCAGGAACGATGCCCATCATGTCAAACAATTCCATGTCGGCAAAGGTTGTTTTCTTGGGTTCATAAACCCCGGCCAGGTAGTCAAGGCGCACGTCCGGCACCTTGACCATGCCCACGTGCGGTTCCGGCTTGAGCGTCGCCACCGGCCCCACCTCCACGTCCATCCCGGTCAAGGCATTAAATAAAGTTGTCTTGCCGGTATTCGGCAGCCCCAAAACCCCTATACGCATGCAAACTCCTCCAACATAACCATCACACCCATTCCGGGCCGGCATGTTTCACGTGAAACATAAGAACAAAAGGCTCCAGCCCTCTCGACAAAGACAAAGAAGGGGACGCCACGGCCCCCTTCTTTCATCCAACCGCCCATAGAGGAAAACGACCTACTCTTCATCATATTCCGGCCAGGCTTTGCCGGCGGCTATTTCCCGCAGGGCCATAACAATAGGACGGTTCTTGTAATTCTCCACCAGAGGTTTCTGCCCTTTAAACAACTGCTTGGCTCTTTTTGAAGCCAAAACAACCAGTTCAAAACGATTCTGAACCCTCAACAAACAATCTTCCACGGTTACTCGCGCCATTTCACACCTCTCCCACGATGATATTCTATTAAAACCCGTTCTCAATAAATCCTGAATGCAACCAAAAGTCTTCCTGCCGATTCATCCGGCAACGCTCCGCGACGACCAGGCAGCAAAGGTCGCGCGTTGCTTTCTCAACATCATCATTAACAATTAAATAATCATAATCCCGTCCGGTCAAAATTTCCTGGTTGGCGTTCGCCATCCGCAAGCGGACTACTTCCTCGGCATCGGTTGCCCTTCCTTCCAGCCTTTGTCGCAACGCTTCCCGGGAAGGAGGCAAAATAAAGACCAGCACCGTACAATCCGGCATCAGCTCCCTGACCCGCAAGCCTCCCCGGACATCAATGTCAAGCATAACATCCTTGCCGGACCGCAGAAGGGCCTGAACATCCTCCCTGCCGGTCCCATACAGATTGCCATGCACCTCCTCCCATTCCAGGAAAAAGCCTCGTTCAACCAAAGCCATAAACTCAGCCCGGCTGACAAAGTGGTAGTCTACGCCTTCCCGCTCCCTTCCCCGCGGCGATCGACTGGTATACGAAACTGAATATACCAGATTTTCCACCCGGTCAAGGCACAATCGCCCCAAGGTACTCTTCCCCCCCCCGGAGGGAGAGGATAAAACCAGCAACATTCCCGATGAAGCCATGAATCAGGTGTCTCCAAAAACCTTTCCAGATACAAGAATAAATGCTATCTACTTGTTTTTACGGGATTTTTCATGAAAACTGCCAGCTCTATAAAAATTATTCGGCCGACATCTCCGTATTCATCAACCGATGGGCGATGGTTTCCGCCTGAATGGCTGACAAGATCACATGATCGCTGTCGGTAATGATTAAGGCCCTGGTCTTCCGTCCCTGGGTGGCATCAATCAATTTACCCCGCTCCCGAGCGTCATCTTTTAATCGCTTCATGGGAGCTGACGACGGCGTCACAATAGCCACCACCCGAGAAGCAACAACCGAATTTCCCAAGCCGATATTCAACAACCATCTCTGGTTGGCATACTGCCGATTTTCTTTCATCATTTATCCTCCAGACAAAACCACTATCAAGCGATTTTCACCCAAAAGGCCGTGGTCAGGCAACGTTTTGCACCTGCTCCCGCAACTTTTCCAGTTCATCCTTTATCTGCACCACCACCTGAACAACCGGCAGAGATGAGGCCTTTGAACCGATGGTGTTCGTTTCCCTCAACAATTCCTGAATAATAAAATCGAGTTTTTTGCCCCGCGATCCGCTCTGCTCCCGGATAGTCCAGGAAAACTGCTGGCAATGGCTTTCGAAACGTACTATCTCTTCCGTTATATCGGCTTTTTCGGCAAGTTGAGCCGCTTCCTGGTACACCCGCTCATCATCTACCGGCGCCAACCCTGCCAGTAATTTTTTTATCCGCTCAGCAAGCCTGTCCCTGATGAGCTGGGGGTAATCCTCAACCAGAATCCTGACCTCATCAAGCAGGGCCTCCAACTGCCCACAACGGGCCAGCAAATCCTCCTGCAGGGCCTGACCTTCAACCAACTGCATTTCCTTCAAGGAGAGCAGGGCTTCATCAATCACTTTCAGGTACTGCTCCGCGTGGCTGCTGACCTGTTCGGCATCGAGGCCGCTTCGTACCAGAACTTCAGGCTGGGCAACCAGCAGAGAAAGGGGAACATCCCCTGGCGTCAATTCAAGCTCCTGCTGCAATTGTTGAAAAAGTTTTTTATACGCCCTGGCCAGGGCAATATCCGCCTGGACGGCCGCGTCTGCAGCCTCGGGATTCCTGGAAAGAGCAAGACTCAGCTCAACTTTCCCCCGCACCAGCAGCTGCTTGACCCGTTGCCGAACCTGGGGTTCCATAAAGGCACAGGTTGACGGCGCCTTGAAGCGAAAATCCAGATAACGGGAATTAACGGAACGAACCGTCACCATGACCGCATAGGAACCAATTTCAGCTTTGGATTCACCAAAGCCAGTCATACTGCATAATCCCGCTGCCGCCATCATTTCCCTCCCGGCGAGGCTGCCCAATCGATCATCTTTTCTCCGGCAACCAGATCATCAAAAGTCTCACGACGCCTGATCAAGGAATATTGATCTCCCATAACCATAATTTCAGGCACCCGGGGCCGGGAATTATAGTTTGAAGCCATGGTAAATCCATAAGCTCCGGCGCTCATCACCGCCAGCAGGTCGCCCGGCTTGCACGGAGGCAAAAGACGGTTTTGGGCCAGAAAATCACCTGACTCGCAAATGGGACCAACAACGTCAACGGTCTGCGCATTGTCCCCGCCATCGACATCTTCACGGATCGGGACGATTTTCTGATAGGCATGGTAGAGGCTGGGGCGAACAAGGTCATTCATGCCGGCATCAACGATGACAAACTTCTTCGTTTCCCCTTCCTTGGTATACAATACCTTGCTGACCATGATGCCGGCATTGCCCACCAGGGAACGTCCGGGTTCCATAATCAAAACACAGCCCAGATCCTTGACCTCATCCAGCACCGCCCGGGCATATTCAGACGGCATCGGCGGTTTTTCATCCTCATACCTGATGCCCAGTCCACCGCCAATGTCCAGATAGTGGATATCCAGCTTTAACCGTCGCAGCTCCTGAACCAACAATTTTACCCTTTTCATGGCATCCCTGAAAGGATTCACCTGGGTCAACTGCGAACCAATATGGCAGTCGACGCCGACAACCCTGACATGGGACAATCCGGCGGCACGCTGATAAAGGGAAACCGCCCGGGAAATGGGAATGCCGAATTTATTGGTACTGAGCCCGGTTGAAATGTAAGGATGGGTCTGGGGATCGACATCGGGATTGATGCGAAGGGAAACCGGAGCGATCTTCGACTTCTCCGCCGCCAGCTGGTTGATAAAGTCAAGCTCCTGCGATGACTCGACATTAAACATCAGGATGCCGGCATCAAGAGCCGCATTTATTTCATCCCTGGTCTTTCCCACGCCGGAAAAAACAATTTTTTCAGCCGACACCCCCGCCCGCAGAGCCCGGAACAGTTCACCACCTGAAACCACGTCACAACCGCCTCCCAAAGAAGCAAACAGGGAGACAACGCTGAGATTGGAACAGGCTTTGACGGAATAGCAGACCAGGTGATCAAAGCCGGCAAAGGCCTCGTCGTAGGCTTTAAAGTGAGTCTCTAACGCCTTGTGACTGTAAATATAGCAGGGGGTTCCTTCCCGCCGGGCAATATCGGCAACCCTAACCTCTTCACAAAACAGCTGGCCATCCCGGTAGTGAAAAAAATCCATCAAGTCATCCTTACCTGTCCATTATTGTTCAACAGCAAGCCGTTGTCTTTTCAGTTTTATGAAAGAATATAAACCCAAGGCGAGCTTAACGCCCGCAACCCAAATCAGGAATCAGGATGTTCCGGCATGGCTCTCGCCCATTCTCGCCGGCCGTCCATGGCCGGCTCCGA
>JAOZRP010000545.1 GCA_029940125.1 bacterium | reverse complement strand
TACCCAAACAAGTAAGCTATTAGCTTTTAGCCGTTAGCTGTTAGTGCAATGATTGCGGCAGGTTCCTGATTGAAACACTGTTAACCCCCAAGTCCTTATCTATTATTTGTAAACCTGATCTTTCGGTTTGTCTATAACTGAGCGGCGTCAGCTGTCAACTTAACTCAGGAAGACCGGCGGCGACGGCATCATTTTCACGTCCCGGTGAAAATGATGCGGTAAAAATTATGCTTGACAATATGTGGACAAAGTTGATATTTTTAATAGATATATAGGGCGAAAGCCGCTAATTTTAGCAAATCATTACAAAAGCAAGCAGTCATATTGTAAAGATGAAAGCCCATCAGGAAACCCCAGGTTCCAAGTGGAAACCTGGCAACAGGAGGTTATCGTGGTAGGAAAGAAAATATTTCCCGTGGTACTGGCGTTGGTCACGATGATTTGTCTCGGAACACTATCTTTTGCGGCCGAACAATATATCTATCCCTCAAAAGGACAAACCCAGCAGCAACTGGATATTGACAAGAGCGAATGCTACCGGTGGGCGGTCCAGCAGTCGGGCTTCGACCCCATGGCTCCACCGCGGCCCACGACGCCGCCGCCGGCCCAGGAGGCCAAAAAGGGAGGACTGCTCCGGGGGGCGGCCGTTGGAGCGCTCGCTGGCGTGGCTGCCGGCGCCATTGCCGGCGACGCCGGCAAAGGAGCGGCCATCGGGGCAGCCACCGGCGGGATTTTCGGCACCATCCGGAGGCACCGCCAGGTCAATGAACAGGAAACGGAACAGCAGCAGTGGTCACAGCAGGAAAGCGCCCGTTACCAGCAGATGCGCAGCGAATACAACCGGGCCTTCAGGGCTTGCATGGAAGGCCGGGGCTACACGGTAAAATAGACAACAGAATTCTGCATCGAACTATTTTTTCAGGAGTGGAAAATGAAACGATTCCCAATGATTTCCGGTTTTTGTTTTTTCCTGTTGCTGCTGGCCGTTGGCATTGCCAGCCCGGCAGCGGCCCAGAAAAACAAGAGTACAACTAAAACCAGGCCGATAATCTGCGCCATCAGCAATTACTACGAGTGTTCCCTGGAGGATGGCTGCCAGCAGAAATCCGCAGCGGAACTGAACGCGCCACAGTTTTTCAAGATTCTGCTGGACAGGAAAGAAATAGTGCTGCTGGGCCGGAACGACGATGAAAAGCAGGTCAGTAAAATCAAAAGCCTGGCCCTGGTCAACGGCGTCATTATCATCCAGGGGGCGGAAAGTGGCACTGCCGACCGCAAAGGCGGCATCGGCTGGACCATCTCAATCAATGAAAAAACCGGCAAGATGGCCTTCACCGCCTCCGGCAATGAAACCGGCTACGTCGGCATGGGCATGTGCACGGTTTATT
>JAOZRP010000544.1 GCA_029940125.1 bacterium | reverse complement strand
AATAAAAAGAACTTTGAGGAGATTCTATCATGCTTGACCTGACGGTTTTCGGCCACGGCCTGGTTTTCGGCCTTACCGCCGGCATCTCTCCCGGCCCCCTGCTGGCCCTGGTGATCAGCGAAACGGTCCGCGGCGGCTTCCAGGCCGGGCTGCGGGTGGCCCTGGCCCCCCTGATCACCGACCTGCCGATCATCCTGGTCACGCTCCTGATTCTGAACAGGGTTTCCCGGTCCGCGCCGATTCTGGGCGTCATCACCCTGGCGGGAGCCGTTTTTATCGGCTTCCTGGCCTATGAATGCTTCCAGACCGCAAGTACAAAACAAAAACCGGAGCAAAGCAGCGGCAGCACCGGTTCCCTGGTCAAGGGCATCATCAGCAACCTGCTCAATCCCCATCCCTACCTCTTCTGGCTGACCATCGGCGGACCAATTCTGCTGGCCCCGGGAAAAAACCATGTCATCGCCGGCATCCTGTTCCTGCTCCCTTTCTACACCTGCCTGGTGGGAACAAAAATTATCATTGCCGCCTTGGCGTCACACTCCCGCTTTGAGCCCTCCATGCCCGCCTACCGGATCGTCAACACCATCCTTGGGGGCATGTTGATCTTCTTCGCCCTTTATTTCCTCCACAATGGGCTTCACTATCTTGGCGTCATGTAGTATGAATGAAAAATTACAATCTTGGAAAAGCCAAGGTGTTTTTTCAGTGCTTTACTGAAAGCTGACTGCTGATCGCTGAAAGCGTTCATCGGGAAATGAACGTTTCCGGATGAACACTGCCTAAGACCGGAGAAAGGCGAATGAAAATCCTGCTTCACTGCTGCTGCGGGCCCTGCGTCATCTATCCCCTGGAAACCCTGCGGACCGCCGGACACCAGGTACACGGATACTACTACAACCACATCCACCCCTACACGGAATGGCAGAAGCGTCGGGAAACCCTGGAAGTTTACGCCGAAAAAGCGGCACTGCCGCTTATCGTCGACGAGCACTACCGGCTGGTGGAGTTTCTGCGCCAAAACGTCTACCGGGAAAGCCGGCGCTGCCTTTTCTGCTACCATGACCGGCTGGCACACACGGCCGGCATCGCCCGCCGGGGAAAATTCGACGCTTTCACCACCACCCTGCTCTACAGCAAGTTCCAGAATCATGAACAGATAAAGAAAATCGGCGAAGCCGTGGGGAAAGAAAAAGGCATCCCGTTTTTTTACGAGGACTTCCGCACCGGCTGGAAGGCGGGGATCGAGGCCTCAAGGGAAAACGGCATGTACCGCCAGCAGTACTGCGGCTGCATCTACAGCGAAGGGGAGCGCTACCTGGGGAAAAACTGGCTGGCCGATGAGTAGCCGGCCGGCATCACCGGCAAAATCATTTGCGAAACAAATAAAG
>JAOZRP010000201.1 GCA_029940125.1 bacterium | reverse complement strand
AGAATTCCATAACCAGGAGACGTCCCATACACCGGCTGGAGGGCGTAGGCCGGCGAGGGGAAAGCCATCCCTTTGCCGTCGCCAACGTAACCGGCTTCCTGATCAGCCAAAACATTGTAGCCCATCAGGTTGTCAAAATTAGTGTAATAGCCCAAGGTGTCGTCAAAAGTTCTGAACCTCCAGGTCTTGCGGAAAGGCTGGTGGCAGGCCTGGCAGGAAATGGCAGCCAGATGGCGGCCGGTATTGCTGCCGAAGACCTCTTCATGCTTGGACACGGGATTAGGAGCATTGTGGTCCTCGCCATCCAGGTGACAACCTTCACAGCTTTTCGGCCTGGGATTAGCATCAAGATCATTGCGCACCATATGGGCCGTATCAACACCTTTAAGGAAATTATGTTTGTCTTCCTTGCTCCCCGTTACCCGCAGGTGGCAGGTGCCGCAACCCATCTTCTTACTGGACATGTGCACATCGTAACCCATCGCACCTTTTTTATCAGTCAGATTGACGTAGTTGCCGTTTTTAACCCAGTCCGCCGGCATCCCCAGCATGTAGGTACGCCCCCTGGTCCAGTTGCTGTTGCCGTGGTCTTTGGTCATCACATGACACTGGCCGCAGACTTTAATCCATTTCCAGCTGTCGATATCCTGCTGGCTGCCAAACATTTCAGTCATCGGCAAGGCACCGTTGCTGTCAAGATCACCGGTATTGTAATAAGCTTTCGCTTCCCAGTCATCTCCTTCACGATCAATGCGGATATAAGCAGCTGGGCTTCCATCATGATCAAAGTCTAAACCCATGAGGCCGGCAGTCGGCATCAGGTCGAAAAAACTCGGCAGCAGGCTGTGCAACGTCGGTTTAACCATTCCTTCGGGAATGTTGCCCTCCTGAATATCCCTGATCACCAGGGAAAGATCTATCTGGCCGGTGGCCGGGTCGACATAGCGATAATCACCCTGCATAACCAAACCCATGGCGTACATAGCGCCACTGTATTCCTCACCAACCCGCCCGCTGTAGGGAAGGCCTTCACCTTCAATCACCCCGGCCCGGACAAAATCGCGCACGGAAGCATCACAACTGTCCCAGTTGGTATAAAATTTACCCGGCTCATAAGCCCGCAGACCATAAGGCACCGGCAGCAACATGTCGCTGCCCGGCATGTTGAATTTAACTTGGTAAGCATAAATAAAATCATTAAAAAACATGCCCATCAACATATCCATATCAGCATCGGGAGGCAGCAGCTCCTGACCAATCATATACTGCAGAAAGCCTTCAAACAGCTGGTTGATGGCCGGCCCAGCGTTCTGCAGACGGGCCATTTCATCAGCAACCCCGTTGGGATTGCCGCAATATGCTGTTTTAAGCATGCCTGTACTTAAATCCCAAATCTTCGGAACAACCGCAGGAGGGGCATACAGGGCATAGGGCAAGGCGATGCCGCTGTCCTCTATCTGTTTCAACCCATCAACCCACATCTGCATCATTTCGCCAACATTTTTCTTCGGCAGCTGGGCCAAAGCCATAAACGGCGTCGGCCGGGCCATCCGCTGGGGACCATCTGTATAGTTCATGGCCGTGCTGTTTTCCAACCCCACCCGAGTCGGCATGCCAAAAGAAATTTCCTCAACTTCCTGACTTTCAGGATCACGGTTGGCAAAAATCATCAGGCGCGGGCGAAAAGGTTGTACTTTGAGCCCGTCAGCCGCCGTATACGTATAGCTGCTTTCGGGATCAATATGGCACAACAGGCAGTCAGCTTCCATAACCCCTGACTTGCTCCAGTCATGGGGTCTGGGATCACCGATATTTTCAATAGTTTCATCGATGCTATCAGCTCCGTACAAAGCTCTGACCAAATCATTAGAATCATAGCTGTAAAAATCACGGTCATAACTGTGAACAGGCTCCAGGCTCGGATCGTCAAAAGGGGTCACGGTGTTGTCAGGATTGACAACACCCTCAACCGGACCGCCACCGGGATGACAGGAATAACAAACAGCCATGTGGTCAGCCGTACCAACATCAAAGAAATACGGTTTATTCTCAGAACTGAAAGGAGCATCTTTGCTACCGCGGACACTTTTAGCCGCCAACTGGCGGTAGGAAGGGGGTCACCATGCACCAAACTGGCCAGGGCTAAGCAAATGTCCGTAAGCATTGGTCAAATATTTCTGGAGGTTATTGTTTTCACGGTTTTCACTAACCCAAGTATCGCTAACACCACCATTGACACCGGGAGTCGACCCTTCACGAAAGTGATAAGCCTTGGTAATTGCATTATAGTCATGACATTTGCCACAGGTCTGCTTCGGGCTGTAGGCCGGTCCACGCTTGTAAACCGTTCCACTATCCGCAGTCACCGTATCACTGTCATCTAGTTGATCAATAATTCGCTGTCCTTGGGCATCATACAGCACTACCACTGGATGGGCCTGTACCACAGCGGGCAATGCCAGCAACAAAGCCAGCAAACATAAGCACATGGTTGTCATTAACGACCGTTTCATTCACACACCTCCACTCACCCTCGCCTGAAAAATTAAAAAATTCCCCAATATTAGTTAAGTTTACTGCTTACGCAAAATTATATTGTCATGACACTCTATACACTGCCCGGTTTCATGGCAAATGTTGCAACTGCGAAAATTCCTCCTAGCTGCTTCCCCATGACCATTTTCGGAGCTGTAAGCCATCCAGTCAGCACGGTGGTGGGAAACTGGTTTCTGGCTGCGATGGCAGTCGACACAATAACCGGCATCATGGCAATTGGCGCACAAACGCCGGTCATGGCCCGCTTCCATCCCGTGACCGCCGTTTTTCCACCCAAATGTATGATCACGAGGTTTTTGGGTCCGATGGCAGGTTTCACAGAATTTCTGCCGATCCGGATGACAATAAACACAGGATGTATCCAGACGGCTGACCTGCCCATGGCGGCTCTCCCAATCCTGTTGATGACTTGCAGGTGCTTTTTCCGCATCAATCTCCTGGTGACAGGCCGAACACTCCTGCGGACCTTCCTGCTCCTGATGACATTTGAGGCAAAACGGCATCTTGGGACCACTACCCAAACCACGATCTTTGGCAAGCCCCTGATGACAGGTTGTACACTCAAAATCGGCATGAACTTCATGACTGAAAATCAGATCAGCATGACTTTTCGGTTTAGGAAGCTCCTTAACTTCATAATCATTTTCAGCGCCATCGACAGTATGACACACCAGGCAGTCTTCAGAGGGATTGTCCTCGTCAATATCATGGCATTCCTTGCAGTTATCCATTGTCGGAGTAGCATAATCACCTTCCTCCCCGGCAACATGGCACTGATCACAAGTCACCTCCTGCTCAACAATGTGGAAACGGTGACTGAATTTGAGCCCGGTTTTTTCCCGACAACCGTACACCACCAAGAGAAGCCCTAAAAGTACGACAATCCCGGCTACATATATTTTTGTTTTCCGCATAGAAATCATCCGTCTACCACCTTAATATTCGAGATGCAGAGACATGGTCAACGCATTGATATGATCGACCCCAAGTTCATCTTTGTAAAAGTCATCCTCATCATATTGATACAGCAATTTGACCCAGGCATGATCCATAAAACCGTATTTCAGTGACGCTTCATAGCGGGTGGAAGCCTCATTTTCTATCAGGCTGTTAACATCCTCTGTTTTGTGGTAAAAACCAGCCCCCAGCTCAAAATGTTCAAAGAGTTCCTGGCGCCAATCAGCAAAATAGGAGGTGGATTCTTCCTCATAATAATCGTCCCTATCCTCCTGCCAGAAGCTGTAGCCGACATCAAGGTGGAAGCCTTTGAGATTCAACCATTCATCCATGGTAAATCCAAGCGTGTAACGATCAAAATCCGTATTATAGAGATTCTCATCGTTGTCGTGGGCCAGATCACGCCTCGTATAACGTCCATAAACCGTCAAACCTTCAGGACCGGGAATAGGCTGACTAATTCTAAAATCATATTCAAGGTAACCCTGTTCCTTGAGCAGGTAAAGGCTGGTCAATTCGTCGCTTAACGCTTTATCAAAAGAATAAGTATAATCGAAGAGGAAATCACTGTCGGCAGCAATTTTATAACGGCGGTAAAAATTTACATTAATCACGGTACCTGTCCCGGGAATCAACCCCTGAGTAGACACATCCAAAAAACGGGTATGATCGTTGATAAACGCTAACCGGCCACGAGCCTGGATATCTTCCATTGGCTGCCAGTAGACTGACGCTTCAGTGGAAGTTTCCTCAGAAAAAACTCCATCCAGATAAAACGACAGGCTGGACAGAGGGTGTGCAGACAAATTGTAGCCTCCAACACTATCCTGAGTGATGTCGGAGTAATGCTGCACCAGACGGCCGCCAAAAATCTCGGCCTCCAAACCAGCCCAGGCCGGTAGTGAGTAATGCATCTGCACTCCGTCATAATGCACCGTTTCAGCACTATAGGCATACTGCCGCCCCAAACGGATATTCAATCCCGAAACCAGGAAATCCTTTTTTTCTAGGAAGGCATAGAAAATTTCAAAATCCTGGCGGTGATCACCACGGCTGTCAGTATAATCCTGAAAGATTGATCCAGAAGGTGTTCCATCCAGGTCTTTAAGGTAGCGGCCCATGACTGAGACCGTCAGCCCTGATTCCGCCCAATTGAGGTCAGCTGCCAGCAACTGATTGATATCCTGATCATGATTGTCATCTGCTGCCAAACCTTCATCAGCCTCATCTGACCATTGCACCCGATACCGGGTCGTACTCCGCAACGACAGATCCATGTCTCCCAGGTCCATCCCCCAGCCCGCAGTCACCACAACCAGGCAGGCAAGGACCACCGACCAAGCAATCACCCCCAGCCGCCAGCACCTCTCTTTCCGCCCCTGTCTTTTTGCCGTCATCAAGCGTCCCCATTCAATAACAATACAGATTAGCGCTTCAATACACACTTGTATAGCTACATAAAGATAAATT
>JAOZRP010000543.1 GCA_029940125.1 bacterium | reverse complement strand
TCCAATCAGATGTCCAGACGGCTGATCAGGGCCTCGAGGTAGCGGGATTTTACCTGCTGGCTGGCCAGGGCCCGTTTGACCGGCGGCAGCTTCAGGATGACCCCGAGAACGGCGGCCAGCGCCCGGTGGCTGAACAAGACGCGATTGTCAAAAATCAGATGCTGCAGCTTCCCCCGCTCAATGGCCATAACCACCGCCCGGTGCGTTCCATTCAGGGGAGATATCACTCTCTGGGGCCGCTGTTCCAGATGGATGCTGTCCTGCGGGCAGGAACGAACGCAGAGGCCGCAGCCCAGGCACAGGTTTTCATCCAGCCTGGCCACTTTCCTGGCCGGCCGCTGCGGGTCGTGGGCGGAAACCAGGGACAGGGCCTCCACCGGGCAGACCGTCACGCATTTGCCGCAGCCTTCGCAGCTTTCAGCATCAATCTCAGGAATAAAATTGGTGGTCAGAATCGGGTGCATGATCGCGAAACGCCGGGCGGCGATCATGGCTTCACAGCAGCAGGCGCAGCAGTTGCAAATAAAGCTCACCTGTTCCCTGACATTTTCACCAAATTGAACCAGGTTGTGCTCGTAGGCCTGGTCCAGGAGTTCCAGTCCTTCTGCTTCGTCGACCCGGCGGGCGTGGCCGTGCTTGATCAACGACGCGGCCGCGGAGTTGAATGTCATGCAGATCTCCAGGGGCGCATTACAGGCCCGTCCCAGGTGGGTCATCTTATGACGGCAATAGCAGGTGCCAACCGCCATGTGGGAGGCGGTTTTTATCACTTCCGTTGCTCTTTCGTAATCCAGGACATGCAGGCTGTTCTCAGGGGATAAAACCGGCTCCTGGACAAAAACCCGCCCCACCCGGGTTTCCCCGCTGGTGAAAAGATCCCGGACAAAATCTTCCTCCACATTCAGGTACTGGTAGAAAAGCTCGCTCAGCAGCTTCTGGTCAATATCGTCGCGCACCCGCATCAGGGAAAACTCAAAAAAACCCGCCATGGGAGGCGGCAGAACGTAAACGGACTCCCCGTCCTGTTCAATGTCAACCAGGATGGCCCGCCCGGCAAGTTCATCCAGAACTTTCTGCGCCCCGGGGATATCCATTTTCCAGATGCGGGCAGCTTTTTCCACCGTGAAAGGTTTGATGGGCAGCAGCGAAACCAGCTCGGCCTCCCGGGCGCTGAAAAGCATCTTCAATATCTTGTTGAGCAGGGCGGAGGGAGGCGCTCCCTGGGGAAAGCGGTTCAGACGTTCGGTCAACCGGGAATATGCTGATTGGGTGGTAAGATGATGGGCCATTATTGAAACCTTTCCCTACGTTGAGCAATGAGCTGTTCGTCATTGACATTTAGTGCCTTATCCCTGAAAGGCTGTCAAAAAAACAAGAAATTGTCGGGAATAC
>JAOZRP010000200.1 GCA_029940125.1 bacterium | reverse complement strand
TTCGTTCGGCGGCCAAAACCGCTATGAGCCAAGCCCGAACATCCTTGAGTATTCCCGACAATTTCTTGTTTTTTTTGACAGCTTTTCAGGGGTAAGGCACTAATAATTCTTGCGGGAAAAAGGTTGTTTATGGTATGGATAAACTTTATTAAAATAGTAAAGTACAAGCGACTTGAATGTCTGTTAATTTCCCCGGAGTGGAGAGAGTTTTTTTATGAAACATATTGTTGTATTGATGATTCTGGTTTTATGCAGCGGTTTAACCGGCAGCCTCTGGGCGGAAAGCGGGGGGAAAACTTTGCATATCCTTTATTCGGCTGATGAACGGGGTTCCATCATCCCCTGTGGTTGACATAAAAATCCGCGTGGCGGTCTGGCCAAGCGTGCGACCTATCTTGGTAGGGTGGGGAAAGAAACCCCCGATTTCCTGTTTCTCAACGCGGGCAACCTGCTTTTCCGGCGGGAACATATCAAACCGGAAAAGGTGGTGGAAAGTCGGCTGATAGCTGATTTGATTATTTCTTCCTACAATACCATGGGATGCGATGTTCTCAACATCGGGGCGTATGATCTGTCGCTGGGTATTGACTTCCTGATGAAGAAGCAGTCGAAAGCAAAGTATCCTTTTATTTCCGCCAATCTCTGCGATAAGCATGGAAAACTAATCTTCAAACCCTGGATCATGAAGTCAAGGCAGGGGGTGAAAATAGCAATTTTTGGTCTTATCGACAAAAAGTTGAAGGTGGATCGGGTGCCCGGCGGCCATAAAATCATGGTTAAAGATCCGCTTGAGACCGCGAGCAAACTGGTGCCGCAGCTGAAAAAAGCCGGTGCCGGCTATGTGATTCTCCTTACTAATCTGCCCGGACGTCAGTGTCGGCGACTGGCTCAGCATGGTTTGCCGATTGACCTGATTATCGGCAGCAGCAGGAAGAACCAGATATCATTACCGATTCAGGTTAAAAATACGTACATTACCCATTTGGACCGCGGTGGCAAAAATATTGGTCAGCTGAGGGTTATCTTTCTTTCCGCTGCCGGGATTGAAGCCCTGTCTCCTTCCGAAAGAATGAAAGGTAAAAAAATAGACGGCAAGTTTTATTTGAACAAGTTCGTCCAGCTGCGTCTTGACATCCCGGACCATCCTGATATTGGTCCCAAGGTCAACGCTGTACTGGAAAAGCTCAAACGGTTGCAGAAAGTTAAGGCCACGGGGGTGATGAGCATCCCGGTCCAGAAGAAGGTGGCCGGCATCAGTGAAGGCAATCGGTATGTCGGGGTTGAAGTCTGCCGCCGCTGCCACCAGGAGCGCTACGAACGCTGGAAGGCCAGCGGACATGCCCGGGCCTACCAGGGTTTAGTGTCGAAAGGACAGCAGTTTGATGTTGATTGCATCGGTTGTCATTCTCTGGCTTATGATCGGGATGGCGGCTTCACCGATCTTAAAAATATTCGTTTCTTTGTCAACGTGCAGTGTGAATCCTGCCATGGCCCGGGGGCTTTGCATGTCCAGGCTAAAGGTGATCCGGAGAAAATCGTCAAAAAGCGTGACCCCGAAATTTGCCTGCAGTGTCATATTCCGGAAAAAAGTCCTGATTTTGTGTTCATGGATTATTTCATCCGCATGTGCAAGGGTAAAGAAAAACCCTCTCCCGCCGCACAATAACCAGCCTGCAAGCCAGAAGCCAGCAGGCGCCTCGTCAATGGTTGCCGTACATTAATCGGCCGTCCAGCATAGTCCTTCCTGCTTATCTTTGTTTGTCTTCCCGAATGCCTGAAAGAATAATGGTGCTTTTTCGTATGGGTTTATCATCCGGAAGATTCATTTCCCAAAGAATGTTTACCGCGCGGTCAGCAGTCAGCTTTCAGTAAAACAGCGCCGGGCCCGGCATGCTTCCTGCTTGGCATGTCGTGGCAGGTAATGACGGTGACCCTGCGCAAGCTTTTAAGCGGACAGCATTGAGTGAGGCTCCCCGGGGTGTGCTGCAAAGAATTTTGGTGAAACATGGAAAAGATGAATGGTTGGGCCAGGGACCTGCATGCTGATTGTTCAACTTCAGCAAAACGGTCTGCCATTGGCGGTACGGTGGATGTTTGGGGGCCGCCCTGTCCAGGCATGGCCGGCACGGACGGGACATAAACGGCTGGTAGAAACAGAAACAGGCGCAAGCCGTGCCTAAACATGAGGCTTTCTTGTTTAACTGTTTTTCAAAACCGTTCAGGAAGTTTTGCGGCAGCATGGTTGCTGAAAAAAGGGCGGCTGAGAAATAATCTCAGCCGCCCTTGAACTTGGGTGATATCCCCTGGATTTACTTGTAATAGCCCTCTTCCAGGGTTTTAATGGTTGAGTGGCGCTGCAGCTTCTCCTTGGCTTTCTCCAGCAGCACCCGGACCTTGTCGGCCAGATCCTGGGAGAATTCAAGGTTGTGAATCGGATTGCCCTGCCGCAGCTGTTTCAGGTTCTTCTCGGCGTTGTTGAGCATATCCTGAACATCATAGGTGTATTGACCGTTTCTGATGGCGTTGAGAACCATTCTCTGGGTTTCCTGCCAGTCTTCATACAGGGCGTCAACTCCAAGGGCCGCTGCTTTTGTCTTCCATTCATCGACCATGGGCGCGTAGCTGTCATCATGGCATTCAACGCAGGTTTTCTTGATTCCCGCCAGGGTTGTTTCTTTCCCGGCTTCCACCTGGGTATGACATTCCTGACAGGTAACGCCTTCAGCCATGGGATTTGCCGCTCCACGGATGTCGCAGCTGATTTCGTCGCAGGCGTTCTGTCCCTTGTAAAGGTTGAAAGTGGCGACATGGCAGTCTTCGCAAAGCACTGAACCCATTCCGGAACCGTGGTGACATTCGTTGCAGTTTTTCATCAGGGTCAATCCATGTCGTTCCCGCGGCGTATGGCATTCGAGGCAGTCCAAACCCTCATCGGAAACATGCACGTCATGGGGGAACTGGACGTTCCCAAAGGGGACGGCCTTTGTTTCAATGCATTCGACGCAGTTGTGGCACAGGTCGGTGCAGCCTGAAGGGGAGGTCAGCTTCTGGACTTGGTATGACGGGATGACGAGCTTCTTTGCCTCTTCAATTTTCTCGCGGCTGTCCAGCAGTATTTTCAGCGCGTAGTCAATGTTGTGCAGACCCCGCCCGTCTTTGGTGAACTGGAGATTTTTTCTGGCCTGTTCCAGCAGCTTGGAAACCTCGGGGTAACGTTTGCTGCTTTTATACGCTTTCAGCTGCTGGCGCGCTTTGGTCAATGCCGTTTCGGTTTTGCCCAGCTCTTTGTTCAGGAGCTTTTTCCAATGCCGGGCCATTTCGTCATACCCTGGCCCATGGCAGTCAGCGCAGGACTGGATGATTTCATCAAAACCGTTTCTCCTGATGCCCCTGGCGATGCCATTGGATTCAGTAATCGCTATATGGCAGCTGGCGCAGTCCAGGTGGGCCAGGTACATGGGGCTGGGAACATCGGGAATGTCCTCGCTGCCCTTGCCCATGAACATGGTGCGTTTGGCATTGTGCTCATCCAGGGTGTGACACTTGATGCAGTTGCTGTCGTAGTGGTACCCGCTCAGGGCTGTCTTTTTAATCTGCTTCTTACTGGGCAGGGGGCTGTCGTCAGGCCGGGGAATAAAATGATTGATCGTGGCGTGGCAGCGGAAGCACTCTACTTTGTGGGTGGACACATGATTTAAATGGATGTGTTCACTGGAAAATTTGGTTCGCAAGATTTTTGGTTCCGCGTGACACTGAACGCAGACGTTGTCTTTCATGTCCCCCTCGCCGAAAATGACATCGAAATGACATTGCTGGCAGGCAACATTGCGGTCCAGGTAATTTTTGTGCACGAATGGCAGGTTTTCATTGGCGTCAATGTAGATTTTGGCCTTGGTTTGCGGGTGGCACAGCTGGCAGTCAGCCATTTCCGGATGTTGGCTCTTTTTGTAAAAATGGCAGGTGAAACAGGTGGTTTCCGTAACCGTCAGATGTTTGCCCTGGACGATTTGTGAGTGACAGCTGACACATTTGAGTTTTTTGCCCCGACGCAGTTCGCTTAAATGGGTGTCGTGGCTGAAGCTTACCCCTTTATAGGTGATTTTGTTTTTTTTCAGGTCTTTGGTGGAGTGGCAGCCTTCTCTCAGGCAGCTGGCATCGCTTATTTCGGTATGGGGGCGGGGTGGGGCGGTGCCGGTAATTTTCATGACCACGTGGGTTTGGGCTTTCCACTTGCCGGAAAGTTCTCCCCAGAGTCCCGGTTCAAAATGGCACTCAAGGCAGCTGACGTCCTTGTGGGTGGATTGCTTCCAGGATTCAATGTATGAATCCATGTTGTGGCACAAACCGCAAAAACGATAATCGGCCGTAAGGTGGAACAGCAGAGCGATCATTCCGATTAAGGCGACGAAAGCCAGACCGGTAAAAATGGCAATCCCTTTCCAGTGCTGACGGGTGCCGCGGATGGCTTCACCGGTAAAATCCCTGACGAATTCAATCAGCAGCAGCCACATTTTTTTAAGATGACTCATTGTTTCAACTTTCCTCCTTTATTCCGAAATTTAAAACGGTTTATCCTTACCCATATATATGCATTATTGCAAAATCCTGGAGCAAAACCAGCGCCTGACGCTGATAATTGTTAACAACTTTGCTAGGATTAAATTCCCATACCATGAATGCGAATCCGGTTACAAGAAAAAATCAAGTATTCCGCAGAGTTAATATTGCATACGATATTCAGTATTTGTAACATCACTGTCTGTCGCCGATTTGTTTTTGCAGACGGTTATGGTTGCATTGATAAAGTCATGAAAGAGTGCTCAGCTGGAAGTGAAGATTTCTTGAGACATGCCTTCTGCAGTCAGTAGTCAGTACCTTACTCCTGAAAGACTGTCATGAAAAACCAGAAATTGTCGGAAATACATTCAGGATGTCCGGGCTTGGCTCATAGCGGTATTGGCCGCCAAACGAATCACACGATGTGATTCGC
>JAOZRP010000542.1 GCA_029940125.1 bacterium | reverse complement strand
CTTTGTCGACGTTGTAGGAAAATGAAGAAAAATCGGGATCTGTCCCCGATTTTTCTGGTGGGCACAGGGGTCACGGAGGGAAAAGACGAAAGAAAAAGGTTAAAGGTGGAAGGGAAGGCTCAGGTGAGATGAAAAATATTGCCGCTTTCCCGCCATCCGGCAATATTGATATTTTGATGCCGGTACGTTTCTTCTCCAGCGTAAATGAGGGTGGGGGATGTGTAGTTGCTTCCCGCCAGAGAGAGCCATTTTTTCAGGCTGGCGGTTGATTCCTGGTTCAGAGTTTTGCCGGACTTGATTTCCAGGGGCATCAGCTTTCCATCCTGCTCCGCGATGACGTCCACTTCATTGCCATTGCTGTCCCGCCAGAAAAAGAGGCCGGCCGGCTCTGCCTGGTTGTAGCGGGATTTTATTAATTCCCCCATAATGAAAGTTTCAAAAAGGGCCCCCCGCAAGGGGTGGGTGGCGATGTGTTCCGTTGTCCGGATGCCCAGCAGCCATGAGGCGAGCCCGACGTCGTGAAAATAGAGCTTCGGCATCTTAACCAGGCGCTTTTTGAAATTGGCGTGGTGGGGGCGCAGCAGAAAAATAATATAGCTTGCCTCCAGCACCGATATCCAGGCCTTGACGGTGTTGTGGGTAATGCCGCATTCCGTTCCCAGAGAGGAATAGTTCAATAACTGTCCGGTTCTGCCGGCGCAGAGGCGGATGAATCGTTGAAACGTTTCGAGTTCCTGTATTTTCAGGAGCTGGCGGACGTCCCGTTCAACGTAAGAGGTGACGTAGGCGCTAAACCAGGCCGAGGGTGCGACGTCACGGTCGTAAAGGGGCGGATAGCATCCGCGAAGCAGGATGGCGTCTGTCTGGTCCGGCAGCAGTGCGGCTCTTTTGAGCTCCGGCAGCGAAAAAGGCAGGAGCTCCAGGAAGGCGGTCCTGCCGGCCAGCGACTGAGTGATGGTGGATAAAAGACCGAATTGCTGTGAGCCGGTCAGAATAAAGAGCCCCATGCGTCCGTCCGCGTCAACAATGGACTGGAGGTAGGAGAGGATTTCCGGGCAGCGCTGAATTTCATCAAGTACGCCGCCGTCTGGAAAGCGTTCGAGAAATGATCGAGGGTCTTCCCTGGCAAGGAGGCGGATGTCCGGATCTTCCAGTGACACGTAAGGCTTGTCGGTAAAGATGGCTTTGGCCAGCGTGGTTTTGCCGGATTGCCTTGGTCCGGTAATGGTGACCAGGGGAAACCCACGCAGCAGGCGACGGATAGTTTTTTCAGCATCACGTTGAATCATGATACATGTTCTAGTCTATTTTATGTAAATTGTCAAAGACTTTTACAAATAGGGTATAATAGGATGTAATAGGGACGAGGAAAAAGGCCAAGGCGGGCTTGGCGC
>JAOZRP010000011.1:6830-17881 GCA_029940125.1 bacterium | reverse complement strand
TCATTTCGCTAAAGTTGCCAAACTCGCCCTTTCAGGGCTCAACCAGGCAACTTTCACGCTCCAATCGCCGGGAAAAACGACGGCACCTCACGATGTCGCGCCGGAAAACAGCACCGGTTGCCGACTTTAGAACAGCACAAAAAGCGTGCCGGTCACTATAAATATTATATATTAAAAAGTCGAATTATGCCATCATTCGGAGCATGAATCATCCCCTGGCATCATGCCCCGAAATCAATTCCCGCAGTTTCGCCGCCCTGTCCCCGGCTTTTACCAGGCTGGAACCCACCAGCACCCCCTGAACCCCGGCCGCTCCCAGTCTCACCAGTTGCTCATGACGGTCGATGCCACTTTCGCTGACCACCAGCCGGTCTGCGGGAATATGTTTTCGCAGCCGCAGAGTAGTTTCCAGGCTGACGGTAAAATCCTTGAGGTTGCGGTTGTTGATGCCAATCATGGCCGCCGGGGTTGACAGGACCTTTTCCAGCTCTTCTTCATTGTGAACTTCCACCAGGCATTCAAGCCCCTGGCCGGCGGCGGTTTCCAGGAGTTCCAGCAGCTTGTCACGGTCAAGGATGGCGGCAATCAGCAGGATGGCGTCGGCTCCGGCCGCCCGCGACTCCAAAACCTGCAGGGAATCGATGATAAAATCCTTGCGCAGCAGGGGCAGATCAACCAGCGGCCTCAGCGCCGTTAGCCAGGCAACGTCACCCTGAAAGAACTGCTCGTCAGTCACCACCGACAAGGCCGCCGCCCCGCCCTTTTCATACGCCGCGACCAGTGACGGAGGATCAAAGTCGGCAGCCAGCAGGCCGGCAGAAGGCGAAGCCTTTTTCACCTCGGCAATCACCCGAGGCTGCGGCGGCAGGGAAAGAGCCGCAGCCAGCGAACGACGCCTGCCGGCAGCGGCGGTTGAGGACGGCTGGAAACCCTGCTTTTTGAGTTTTTCCACCTCGATTTTTTTCCGGGCGACTATTTTCTGCAGAATGTCCATGTTCCAACCTGTTTTTTAATCTGTGGCCTCAGTGATCTCTGTGGTAAAACATGATCAGCTACTCCCCAACCAGCCGGTTGGAAAAATTCACCAGGTGCTCCAGGGTTTTCAGGGCCTTGCGGCTGTCAATCACCGCGGCGGCCTGTTCCACCCCTTCGCGGAAATCTTCAGCCTTGCCGGCAGTCACCAGCACTGCCGCCGCGTTGAGCAGCACCACGTCGCGCCGCGGCCCCCGGTCGCCATTGAAAATATCCATCAGGATGCCGGCATTGGTGAAGGCATCGCCGCCTTTGACCGCCGCCAGCGGCGCCCGTTCCAGACCGGCGTCTTCAGGAACCAGGGTAAACGAAGAAAGTTCGCCGTCCCGCAGCCGGGCGATGGTGGTTTCCCCCACCAGGCTCAACTCGTCCAGGCAGCCGGCTCCGTGAACGATCATGGCATTTTTACCCCCCAGCTTCTTCAGCACCCGGGCGATCACCCCGGTCAGCTCCGGGTCGTAAACGCCCAGCACCTGGATACCGGCCCCGGCCGGGTTGGTCAACGGACCCAGCAGATTGAAAACCGTCCGGATGCCGATTTCCCGCCGGGGGCCGATGGCATATTTCATCGCCGAATGCAAAAGCGGCGCAAACAGGAAACCGATACCGACCTCGGCCACGCAGCGGCCCACCTGCTCGGGATTGAGATCCAGGTTGACCCCCAGGGCTTTGATCACATCAGCGCTGCCACACTGGCTGGAAACCGAACGGTTGCCATGTTTGGCTACCTTGAGCCCGGTGGCGGCAACCACGAAGGCCGTCGCCGTGGAGATGTTGAAAGTATTGGTACCGTCACCGCCGGTGCCGCAGGTATCAACAATGGTTTCCTCATCAACGTTGATATCGTCCCGATCCAGGTTGACGGTTGAATCAAGCACCGGCACCCGGGTGGCTTTCTGCCTCATCACCCGGGCCGCACCAGTAATCTCATCGATGGTTTCCCCCTTCATCCGCAGGGCGGTGATAAACGCCGCCACCTGGGCATCGGTAGCCCGTCCTTCCATCACCTCGCTCATGGCTGCAAACATGTCGCTTTCGCTCAAGTCACGACCCTGAACCACCTGCTCAATAAATTGTCTGATCATAATCCTTTTCCTTCCCACCTTTTACCTTTTTCCCTGCACCTTTAGCCTTTTTACAGTCCCTCAGCCGCCATCTCCAACGCCTTCCTGATCGCCATCGCCTTGTTGAGCGTCTCTTCGTATTCCTTCTGCGGGTCGGAATCGGCAACAATGCCGGCCCCGGCCTGGAAATAAAGGCGCCGGTTTTTGATCATTACCGTGCGGATGGCAATGGCAAAATCCATGTTGCCGGAAAAACCGAAATATCCCACCGCCCCGGCATAGGGGCCGCGGCGGCTGGGCTCCAGCTCGTCGATAATCTCCATGGCCCGGATTTTGGGAGCCCCGCTCACCGTACCGGCCGGAAAGCAGGCGCGAAAGACGTCGTACATGTCCAGACCCTCCCGCAGTCGGCCCTGCACGTGCGACACCAGGTGCATGACATGGGAATAACGCTCAATTGTCATCAGCTCATCCACCTGCACTTGGCCATAGGCGGCAATGCGCCCCACATCGTTGCGGCCCAGATCAACCAGCATGATGTGTTCCGCCCGTTCCTTGGGATCAGCCAGCAGTTCAGCCGCCAGTTTCCGGTCTTCTTCATCCGTCGCTCCCCGGGGCCGGGTGCCGGCAATGGGCCTGACCTCAACGGTGTCGCCGGTTTTGCGCACCAGCAGCTCCGGCGAAGAACCCACCAGCAGTTCATCATCAAACTTCAGGTAATAAAGATAGGGAGAAGGATTCACCAGGCGCAGGGCCCGATAGAGGGTAAAGGAATCGATTTCCGGTTCACAACGGAAACGCTGGGACAAAACCACCTGGATGACATCCCCGGCCCGGACGTACTCGGTGGCCCGCTCCACCATCCCGACAAATTCATCCCGGCTCACATTGCTGGAAATTTCCAGTTTTCCCGGATCGGCGGGTGGTGGATCATAATTCACCGGGGTCTGCAACTGTTCAAGCAGCCGATCAATCATTTCCAGGCCGCGGCCGTAGCAGCCTTCCAGGTCCGACTCCCCGGCCACCGGAACCAGGGCAACAATCACCAGGGTATTTTTCAGGTTGTCATGGACGAGCAGCAGGCCGGGAACCATGAACAGAGCATCGGCAAAACCGGTATCGTCCCGGGCGTTGTCCGGCAGGGATTCAAACTTTTTCACCACGTCGTAGGCGAGGAAACCGACGGCACCGCCGTAAAAGGCCGGCAGGCCGGCAACCGGGGCCGGGGAAAAAGCCGACAGCAGTTCCTGCAACTGATCCAGGGGATCAAGTGAAGACTGCCAAATGTCGCTCCTTCCGGCTTTAATAACGCTCACCTGTTCCCGCCGCTGGCAAAAAACCAGCAGGGGATCCATGCCAATGATGCTGTAGCGTCCCCAGCGTTCTCCCCCTTCAAGGCTTTCCAGGAGAAAGGTATAGGGACCCCGGGCGGTTTTGCGATAGAGGGAAAGAGGGGTGTCCAGATCGGCTACCACTTCGCGACAAACCGGCACATGGGAATGGCCGGCCGCCAGGCTGGTAAATTCCGGCAGAGAAGGGAAACAGGTATTTCTTTTCATCCTCATCATCCTGAAAAGGTGGCAGCCGCCATAAAAAAGGCCGTGGAGGTTATCCACGGCCAAGTCAACTTTAAAAACAGGTACAAATCAGCAGTGGACGACAATCCCTGGTTGAAACATTGTGCACCACCACCAATTTTTCTGTTCTTTCGCAGTCATGATTATTGTCTACACCATCCCGGTCAGTCTGTCAAGCACTTAGGCGGCGGCCATTATCCGTCCCGGCTGCAAAAGATACGGCCCGGAGGAATACACCGGGCCGCCGGGTAGAAGAGAGTCGCCGCCAGCCAAAGCCGGCGACGATTCAGCAGGGAAAGCCGCCGAGGATACGGCTTCCCCTCCACGGCAAGGATTACTGTGGGATGGAAACGGTATCCTGTATTGTTTCCATATACGTACCCCCCTGGTAAATGCGGACACTGGTCAGGTAATTATAGCTGCCGTTGGACAGGTAGCGGGAAAGCAGGCGATAATTGTGCTGATGGTCAATGGACGCCGCTGAATGATAAACCCGCTCGCGGCGGCCGTCGCCATAATAGAAGTACAGCAGGTCGTGGGCAGGCAAGCCGGCAAGCGACAGGGTCACCGACGGGCTGCCGGCCGTGGCCGTGTAGGTAAAAGTGGTTTGGGGAGCGGGAGCCACGACGTTGACCTGGACCGACTGCCGGGAAACTTTGCTTTCCTCGTCAATGACGGTCAGAGAAACAGTGACCAGGCCGGTAGCATTGAACTGATAATCAACACTCTGGCCTTCAACGGTGTCAGGGCTGTCACTGAAATTCCAACGGTAGGTAAAAGAACCGTGGGCGGCTCCGTCGGCAGCCACCAAAGTTACGGTACTGCCTTGAACAATCTCGATGTAAGGCAAAACCACGTCCGGGTCCTGGCCGTCGATGGCAGCGATGTCGGCCACCGGGTCAACGCCGACTCCCACCTCCGCCGGCACGATGGCGTTAAGAGCCGCCACCCGGGCGGGATCGTAGCCGAGAAATTCCCGGCGTTCCACGGTCCGGGTTTGATTGGCAGCGGTAAAATCAAGCTCGAATTCAGACCCGTCGCGCTGCCAGGCCCGGGCCGCGGTTTCCACATCTCCGGCATCGTTCCAGGAGATTTCGATGGATACCGGGGTGTTGTCGGCAATGGCAACGCCGCGGCCCAGCATGTCAATCTCACCATTGAAAACGCCTTCGCTGCCGCCGTGGCACTGGCTGCAGCCATAGGCGGTTATCTGCCCCCCGGCATCCCTGGTCGGCGTCCCCAGGGCGTAGGCGGCACCGCCGGACAGGCCGGAACCGCTGCGGGTCGGCATGACATTGTGAACCACCAGGAAAGGCCTGGACTCCAGCTTGAGTCTAGGCAGATAACCGGGATTGACCGCCTGCATGAGGTTCTGAAAAGCGTCAATCTCCTGCGGGCGGCTAAAGATGATGTTGCCGTCCTGGCCGGCCAGGGACCATTCATCACGCTGATCCAGTGCGCCAACATCAGACAGACCGCTGGCAACCGGATCATGGTTGTCATTGACATGATCAAAATTGAACTGTTCGGCAATGGTACGCATGAAAAAAGGATCACCAATGACGGTCACGCCGCTGTTGCTGTCGCCGCGGCGGTAGCCGTCGCCGTTGGCATCGGCACTCCCATAATTATCCCAGTACATCGAGGTCAGGTAGTTGAACGGGTAAATCTGGCGGCGCCAGTAGGGATTGGGCTCGCCGTCGATTACCTTGGCGTTGGTGTTTTCGCGCCAGCTGTAGGCCAGGGGAACATAATCGCTGTCCGGGATCTGGTCCGGCGGCGTACCAACCAGGTTATAGTAGCCTCTGCCGCTGGTGAAATCAACCGAACGGGCAGCGGCAAAGCGCTTCTCCACGTGGCAGGCGGTACAGGAAAGAATGTCAATATGGCTGCCCAGAAATTCCTCTTCATTGCCTTCGGCATCAACAACCCGACGGGCGGTAGGAACGATTTTGGCCAGCAGCCCGGCCTGGTCGTGGTAAACCTGCATTTCCGGCGGGCCGTAAGTCATGGTGTCCCGCTGCCCGTCCCCGTCAAGGTCGCCGTACAATACGTGGCAGTCTTCACACATCTTGACCGTGACATCGGCAGCCGAGGCAAATTTCAGCGGATCCAGGCCCTTGCCGGGACTGTGCTGGTCGCGGGCCGAAAACTTGCCAGTCTCCGAGTGGCAGCCGCCGCAGCCCATAAACTTATGAACTTCATCCTGGCGCCAGCTGTCTCCCCGTTTGACGGAGTCATTGCGCTTTACCGCCGGCTCGAGATTGGCCGTGGCGAAATCACCGCCGGGAATGGCCGCATCAGCATAGAAATGGCTCTGCCAGAGATCACCCTGCTCCGTCTCGTTCTCATGCATGACCATATCCGGCATATGGCAGTTGATGCAGTTGTCGGACCTGGGCACCCGGTTGATGCGATAGGTCGTATACCAGGAAAGGTAGAGCTGATTGTTCTCATCCCGGTTGACGTAAATGCGGTCATAATCAAAATTGTCAGAACCCGCAACCGCTGCGTCAACCGTTCCCAGACCAGCCCCGACGGCGGCCGCCTGACGAAACCGGGTAAAGCGGCGGATTTGCTGGTTGCGGCCGAAGAAGTCATACCCATCAAGATGGCACAAGAGGCAGTCGACATCGAGAACTCCAGTTCCCCCGCTCCAGTCACTGCGCACCACCATCCCGTCTTCAACATGAAAATCCCAGGCGTTCAAGGGTACCAGGTCATGGTTGCCATTGGCTTCGTCGGCATCGAGGGCCGCGGCCCGCTCCGGATTGTCATGGTCGTCATGGGGTGCCAGGCCAGTCACTTGGTAGCCAAAGGGATTGCGGTCGCCGGGACCGCCGCCCACGTGGCAGATGGAGCAGTTTTTCAGGAAATCAAAAGCGGACAGGTCGACTTTTTCGAGAAACTCGCTTTCACTGGTATAAGAGGCACTCATATCGGCAAGCTGCCGCTGGTAGGTTGGGCACCAGTTGCCGAACACGCCGGGGCCGGAAATCCAGGGGCGGGCCGGGTCCAGGGTGCCGCGTGGCAGCGGAGAACCGCCCTCATCCAACATTTCACCCGTGCGCAGGCCGGAATGATAGTTGCCCGCATGGTCGCTGGCAATGCGCTGATGGCAGGCACCGCAGGTCAGACTCGGACGGTAGGGAGGCAGGTCATCGAAGGTGCCGTCGGCAATGTCGTCGGTGGAAGTGATGATGGTCTCGGAACCGTCGGCCAGGCGGGTGCGCAGATATATCCGGTTGTGGGCGGCACTGTGATCAACCACCTGGTGACAGGCATGGCAGTCGACGTCCTGGCTGCTGGGCGTCGAGCCCAGGGCAATGGCATCAACAACCAACTGATCAGTACTGTCATGGCAGGCTGCACAGCTCAAACCATGGTTGGCAACATGTTCATCCACAACGTTGGCCGCATGACAGGAACCGCAATCTTCACCAACCGGCAGGATCGCATGATCATGGGCACTGCGATGATCGGCAGCATTCCCATGGCAGTCCTCGCAGGCGATGTCGTCGCCGGCCATTCCCGAGGCCACCGCCGCCCGCACTACAGGATCCGGCTGAAAATACACTTTTCCCAGATCCCAGCTGCTGGTACCGATTACCGCATCCCCATGACAGGTATAACAGGACAATTTCAGCTCCGCCAGTCCAGCGGCGTAGGCCGCTTCATAGGCTTCCCTCTCAGGAGTTCCCGGGAAACCGGCCGGCGGAAGATCGGCTTCATCGGGAAGGTTTTTATCCGGGTCGATATGAACGTCAACCAGACTGCTGCCATGACAGCCCTGGCAGGATGACGGCACCCCGGCATGGTCGTGCTCGCCGGGGTGGACATGGGTTGAACGGTTCTCGGTCACGTGACAGTAGGCGCAGTACACCGGTTCGATATAGCCGCGGGGGTTGGTGTTGCGGCGGCCGAAGGTAATTGCCACCGCCAGATCGGGATCGTCATCCCAGGGGAAAGTGGGGTCGTCAAAAAAAGGACTGTCAGGATTGTAATGACAGTAAGCACAAAGGCGGTGGTTGTCACAGCCCAGCCTGAATCTATGCTCACCAACCACGGAGTAGTGAGTTCCGCCCTCAGAATTATGACAGCCAACGCAGTCAGCCGGCATTTCGGCCAGGTCATGATTGCCATCCTGGGGATGGTCGGCCCAGGCCGGCAGGGAAAAAACCAGCATGAAAAGGACAAAGAAAAATCCGAGAAAAAATATATTTCTGCACCTGGCATTCATAAGTCATCCCCCACTGTTCAGCCCTATTGTTTCCTAAAACCAAACCATAAACACCGTTATGCCTAGCAAGATATGGTCCTTGATTGAACAGCGGGCGCAAAACGCCAGTCACATGACACAACCTCCTGTAATTAAAAGAAAAAATTCAGCCACTGGAAATACAAGAAACAGGTTCATCAAAAACGGCAAACAATAACTTTCGCAAAACCAGGGGAAATAACCCAATCAGGTACTAGAAAAAGGCGGCCAGAGGGGGAAATACCCCACCGGGAATTTAAAAAAATGCCGGCAGGCTCAAAAAAAAGCGGCCCGGTATACCGTCGGCACCGTTGTCGACAGCATCAAGCTCAAAGCCTTGGGGAAAACCAGCGGCGGCTTGGCAGACTCAATAGCGGCGCGGGTTGCGCTGATGGCAGCTGACCGTGCAGCTGCGTCCCCCTGAGTCATAAGACCCGGTCACAAATCGGGTGTCAAAATTAATCAGGTGGGCATTACTGGTGGTGGTGGCCCCGCCCAGCACCGGCACCCCGTGGGGATCGTGGCAGAGGGAACAGGAGGCCCCGAAGCGCTGCACATGACGCCAGTGAGAGGGAAAATTGGAAAGGGAGCTGAACAGGATGCCGGGATCATGGCAGCGGAAACACAGGGCATAATTGCTCTCGGAGTAGCTCAGGGGATAGGCATCCTGTTCATAGCGGGCCGCCAGCAAATGGGGATTGCTGGAACCATGAACGCCGTCGGCCCCGGCCCCGCCGACCATGGACCCGCTGTCACTGTTATGGCAGTCGCTGCAGTAAATCATGCTGGCCGGACTGTATTCTGGCCGCAAGCTGGGAACTGAAGGATTTCGGCCCACCGTGGCCACGGGATGGAAGGCAGGGTTGGCGGGATCAAAACGAAGCCGCTCATTAACCTCCTGAATCTGCCGGGGCACGGCAACCACCGGGGAGAAGGAGTTGTCGGCATGGCAGCGGAAGCAGATTTCGTACTGGTTGTCGGCTTTATCCACCACCAGGCCGTTGATGGTCACCCCCTTGACCCCTTTCAGAGGTCCGCTCACCTGCGGCGGCGTCGCCGCCTCTACCGTGATCCGATGGGGATTGTGGCAGTCGCTGCACTCCACATGGGATGATGCCGACAAAGGATCTTCGAGGGGGTCATGCACCCCGGTTTTTGCTTCCACCGGATGATGGTGAAACTTGTTGAAATCCGTTTTAACGTCAATTTCACTGCCCGCTTCATCATGGCAGGGAAAGCAGGTTTCCTCCTCCATCTCGGTTTTCAACAGCCGCTGGCTGCCGCCGGCATTATGAGGCACATGGCAGGCATTGCAGCCCTGGTCCGCCACGCCGCTGGCCGTGGCATGGACGCTGACGGTCCAGCCGGTTTTCTGATGACAGGCAAGACAGAGGGCCGCCCCGGTATTGCTCATGACCAGAAAATTGCCATAAGGATCTTTATGGGGGTTATGGCAGGAGGTGCATTGCAGCAGGTCGCCGTTTTCCAGTTTGACTGCCGGCGGCAGGGTGGACGGGTCGCGCAGCTCGCCGTTAGTGGCGGCCAGGGAAGCGGTATAGGAAAAAGAAACCGGGTGGTCGTCGGAAAGGTCGGTCTGCAGGTTGCTGCTCCGGCCGCTTGGCAGGGTGACGATGCCGCCGGCCATCGGCAGCGGCGTCGCCGCTCCGTGCAGCAGACCCAAGGCCACGGTGCCGTCATGGCAGCTGAGACAGAGGCGGGAAGCCCCGGTAGGCTGACCCGGCTGGGCACTGAGGGTGGTTGAGGCATAGAGGTTGTAGGAGGCACCGCTCATTTCATGGCTCCAGAGCGGCTGAACCGGGCTGGCGTGATGGGGCGTGTGGCAGAAAATGCAGATTCGCCGTTCACTGACCGCGACGATGTCGCCGGGACCGCTCACCGACAGGTTGTGTTTGGTGTTCGCCACCCCGGCCGCCCAACCGGGAACTGCGCCCAGAACCAGCAGCAAGACAATCAACCATAAAAAAATGCAAGCTTCGGTATTTGAATGTTTCATCACCACTCCTGTCACTCGCCTTCTTTACTCCGGCCTTTTTCATTCAGGTAGCGAAAAACCTGGACCCGCTGATTGTAGGAATCGGCCACGTAAATAAAATCGTCGCCGTCAACGGCAATGCCGGCTGGCATCCAGAACTGCCCGGGCCCGGAACCGCTCTCTCCGAAAGCCAGCAGCAGACGGCCGGCCGGAGAAAATATCTGCACGGCGTCAAAAAGGGCATCACAGACATAAATGTGCCCTTCACTGTCCACAGCCACCCCTTTTGGTTTGGCAAAAGTGCCGGAGGTATCGCCAGGCTCGCCAAAAGCGGAAACAAAGTGTCCCTCGGGAGTAAACACCTGGATCCGGGCGTTCAGGGCGTCGGTCACCAGCACCTGTCCCCGGTGGTCGACGCAGACAGCCGTGGGAAAGTTGAACTGTCCCGGGCCGTCGCCGTGGCCGCCGAAACGCAGCCGTTCGATTCCCTGGAGGTCGAAGGCAACCACCTGGTGCCGCCCGGTCTCAGCCACGTAAAGCAGTTCTTTCCCCGGATGCCAGGCAATGCCCGTCGGCCGCCGCAAGGGGCTGCCGGTAAATTTCTGCAGCCGGTTGTCCTGCAGCTGATACCGGTAGACCAGCCCGGCCTGGGAATCAGTAATAAAGTACTGCCCCCGGCCGTCACCGGTCATATCAACAGGAGACTGCAAAGATATCGTTGATCCCGGCCCGGGAATCACCCGGCAGCGGCCCTCAACCTGATCCAGAAAATGAACCACCCCGCTGCCAGGATCGACAATAAAAAGCTTCCGGCCGGCATCGACATACAAGCCATAGGGCTTTACCAGCAAGGTCCGACTCCGCCCCACCAGAAAATCCCTGACCCGGTGCCAGAAGCCCTCCTGCCGCTGCAGCTGTTCCGGCTGTCTAATGTCCCTGACCCATTGAATCCGGGCGGCAGCCGGCGGCGCCGGCCATGAAGGCCGTACAATGGCCGGGGGCCCGCTTTTTTTCGGCGGTGCGACACAGGCAGCCGACAAGGCTACCAAAACCGCACCCAATAGAAAAAAACAGCGCGGATTTTTTTTCATTGTCACTTTCACCTTTCCAACAAAACCCCAACCAGA
>JAOZRP010000011.1:4291-6730 GCA_029940125.1 bacterium | reverse complement strand
GCCATGTCCTGCAGGCGCCCGGCCAGGCGCCCCAATGAACCTGTGGTTCGCCGCAGGTGCCGGGCAACCAGGAAAAAAGCCAGCAGAACAAGGGCCAGAGCAAAGCCGATGTTCAGCCAGAAAAACAGGGAAGACAGCAGTTCCCCGGAACCGGCAATCCTGATGTGCGGTGAATAAAGCTGCCGCTGGATCCGGGCGGCGGCCGGGAAATAGGTCAACAACCCCACCAGCAGGCCCAGAAACAGCAATCCGACCACAAAGAAAAACACAAACCGCAACTGGAACTGCCGGTCAACCAGATAGATTCGGCGGCTGTACGGCCGCTTTACTTGAGATGACAAGTCAGACATAAACGACTCCCGTGGTTGTCAATCACCAGCAGTTTATCATTGCTGGAATAAGGATCATGACAGGATACGCACTCAACCTTGCCGTCCGGCAGCCGAATGACGTCCGGCAGTTCGGCAATACTTCGATAACCGTGCCGGCCGCCGCCAGCATCACGGTAGCGAACGCCAATGGGGTGGCTGCTGCGGCCGTCATAGCCGTCATGGGTCCAGACGCCGGCACTGATTCTCAAGGTGCCGTCATCCCGGGCCAGGGAGCCGTCATGACAGGTGAGGCAGGCAGCTGACGATTCATCAAGGGATGATCCATGTCTGCCGTAGTCAGATGCCGGGGTATAATGCGCTTCACTTGTCGCCAGGCTGTGTCCCATGGTCCGGTTGTCCATGAATCCCTGCTGATGGCATTCACGGCAGAAATCCTGGCCGCTGGACTGCCGCCGCAAAAACCGGGCCTGATCATGGTAGGGCCGGTCCGCATGTTCATGCATGTAATGGCAGGTGGTACAGGTCAACTCCCCTTTCCAGTCCAGCGGCATATCAACCGGAAGCGGAATTGAAGGCTTCACGGCCATGGGATGGGACATGCTCAAGCTGATTTCCCGGTGACAGCGCAGGCACAGGGTTTCAATGTCGGCGACGAAAAGACTGCTGCCAGCATCGGCGGCATCCACTGCCCCCAGGTGGCATTCATCGCAGGCAACTTCCCCCAGGTGGGGGTTGGACTTCCGGGAAGAAAGTTCCACCACCCCCTGCACCAGCAGGAAGCACAGTAACAACAGCATGAATTTAAGGGGAAAATTATTCATAATCCTGTTCATTGATCGCCGACATCTCCTGAAGACGCTTTTCCAGCTGCCGCAGCCGGTCGGCGCCAATCATTCCCTTGGACTGCCAGGATTGGAGCTGAGTTTCCAGCTCATCAATGGCAGACCGCAATTTCCGGGCTGTCTGCACCGCTTTCTCCTGGTAGGCTGCCAGGCCATCATTGAGCAGCGACGGGATCTGCTGCAGCTGGTCGCCGCTTCGCAGGTCAGCCATGGGCGCCAGGTCGCCGGCCGCAATCCAGCGGCAGTGACTTTTGAACCGGTGCAGGGGCCCGGCAATTTTATGGGTCCAGAAAAGCGAAGCCCCGAAAACCAGCAGAATGAAGAGGCTGAGCTGCACGACAATGGCAACCAAAACGCCAAGAAAGACATCGCGCCGCAATTCATCCAGGATGGAAACGGCCTCCAGGTAGCCGCCGGCAAAAGGACGGTCCAGATAGCAGAAGAGGCCGAAACCACCGGCGGCGATAACCAGCAAACCGCCGGCACAAACTTTGAAGATAAAGGTTTTTCGATAATCCGGATCAAGATATTGCATGACTATTACCCGTTTTTTCCCTTTTGTACACCGCCTGTCTGTGGTTTTACAGTCTCCTTCTGAAGGTCAGCATCAGGCGGTCGTCCCGTTCCGTGCGGCCGTTCTGCCATTCCCATTCCTGGGAGGCTTCCAGCTCCAGCTCAAGGAGGCCGAAATGCATACGGTAATCAGCGCTCACATCCAGGGTCTCGCGATCATTGCTCCGCCCACTCTGGTTGAGGTAGTTGGCACTGAAGCCGGCCAGGGCCCGGTAAGGCAGCCGTTTCCGGTAGGCAAGGCCGGCGGTAACCACATTTTCCTCCTCAGAGCTGCTGGCATCCGAAACCTCGTTGGCATCATAGGAAGTTACCCGGTCCCGAAGCGTCACCATGAGGTAATGGCTGCTGAAATAACGGGAATAGCGCCAGTAACCCTCCAGTGACTGCCAGACGTCGGTGGTGGCATCATAGTTCATATATTCAACCCCGTACACGCTGTAGCCCCGGTACGACTGGGCCCCAAGGGTCCAGGAGGTCACGTCACTCAGCAGCAAATCGTTTTCCAGGTTTTCATCACTGTCCAGCAACTTCTGGTCCATGATGTAAAGATTTCCGTACAAACGATACCTCCGGGAAAAAAGGGTCAGGGAGGCCGTCGCCTGGTGGCTGGTGCTTGAAAAGGTAATCCCGGAATCAACCAGGTAGACGTAATCAACCGATACCCGGTCTCCTGGATTGATCAGGCTGCCGGC
>JAOZRP010000011.1:0-4191 GCA_029940125.1 bacterium | reverse complement strand
AGATGATGCTCAAGCCAGGTGCGCACCACCTGTTCCTTGCGTGTCGTATCAAGGGGTTCGTCCCGGTTGTTTTCATAGTCGACGTTCCAGCGCAGGGCCCGGCCCAGCTGCCAGCCCAGGGATTCCCGCCAGCTGGAGGTGGAAATGGGGGTGGTTCCCGACTCGTCCCGGTAGCGATAGCTGGAGGACAGAGTGCTCCGGCGGGCGTAGCGGCCCCAGGTAAGAATATTTGCCAGGTCATATTCATCGGTTTTACGGTCTTCGGCGTTTTCCACCCCGCCGTAGTCCGTTTCATCATCGGAATGATAAAAGGAAAACTGTGAACTGCTGATGTTCCGGTACACATGCGCCGCCGACATGGTCACCGTGTCGATCTGCTGCCGGCGGTCCAGCTCCAGGCCGTCGGTTTCATCATCCGTATGATGATAGCCCAGATGCAGGGGCAGCCACGGATTGCGCCAGTACAAGTTCAGGCCGTAATTGTCACTGTCCAGGTCGTAGTTGCGGGCATATTTTCTCATCACCTGGCTCATTTCCCGCCGGGAGAAAAAGTTTATCGGGCAGGCCCGGCGGTCAAAGAAAGTGCCATTCAGATCATATTCCAGCAAGGTTCCGTAGTCGTCGCCGGAATCCTCCTCACTGCCGCTGAAAAAATCCTGGTTGACACCCAGGTCGACCCCGACCCGTCCCACCAGCACCCGGGGATGATAGACGGCATAAGCGGTGTCAAAATGATAGGATTCTTCCAGCCGGTGTTCCTGGAAATGAAGATTTTCACCACCACCGCCGCTGCTTTTCCGCCCGTCGTACTCATAGGAAACATCCAGCCACTGGTGAAAATCCCGCACCATCAGCAGGGCCCGGGGCCAGCCATGGGCAAAACCGGGGAAAAACAGCAGATTCCAGATGATGATCGGCAGCAGTACCCGGTTCAACCGCTTCATGTCCACGACCCTATTTAAGAAAATAACGGGCGGCCCCATAGTGAGGATCATGGCAGTCAACGCAGGTCATGCCCCGATCGATCACCCGGTCATGCATCCGGGCCGCCTGGCGACGCTCCTGGTGGCACTTGCCGCAGATTTCCGTTTCATTGCGCTCCAGCAGGGCCTTATGGGGAGAGGTATGGGGAAGGTGGCAGGCCGAACAGTCGCCAACCGCCACCGGCCCGTGAACATTCAAGCTCTTGTCTTTGACCACGAAGTCCCGGTGACACATAATGCAGAGCTCCAGCCGCGGACGAACCAACCCCACCCGGGAGGTAAAATCATGGCAGGCCTGACATTTTTTTTCCGCGTACGGACGGTGTCGTGATCCTGAAATCCCCTCCTTGCCGTCTGACGAGGCCGCGGCGGCCTGCTGCGCCGCTTCCGCGGCCCGCCGCTGTTGATAGTAGTCTTCGAGAATTTTTTCCGGCGGCACCTGGCTGGGAACGCCATCAAAGATGGTGGTCAGCACCTTATGCCTGGTTACCGGGTCGCACCCCTGCAGCAGCCCGCCGCCCAGCAGAACCAGGAGCAGAAAAGCACACAACTTTCCCCGCTTTGCCATCACGATGAAAGATACCATCCTTTCTCCGGCTACTTCATCTGCCCCAGGCCATAGACGGCAATTTTATGGTCGCCAAACTGGTTGGCAACAAAAATCAACTCTTCCACCTTGAAAGCAGGATCGATGAAAGGCTGGAAAAAATCGATTATTTGGCTGGTCACCGCGACCCCGGCCGGCAGGTTCATGGAACCGAGCGGCAGGCCGGGATCACCGAAAAACATCAGCAGGCGGCCCTGGTGATTGAAGATCTGGACATTCTGGTGGCCGGCGTCAACCACGTAGATGCGGTCATGGTCGTCGATGGCAATGCCTTTTGGCCGGGCAAACTCGCCGAAGCCGTCGCCCAGCTTGCCGAAGGCCGAAAGAAAATGCCCGTCGCGGTCCAGGTTCACCACCCGGCCGTGGCCGATGTTGGTGGCAAAGATGCTGCCCCGCCGGTCAAGAGCAATGCCCAAAGGCAGTGACAGGCTTTTCAACGGGGTTTCCGGATGACTCCCTATTCCCCGGAGAAACCTGCCGGAAGACCGGTCAAAAATTTTTACTTCATGGTGGGCGGCATCCAACACGTAAAGAAACTCCCCAGCCACCGCCACGTCCACCGGCTTCATTTCCCGGTCGCGGCCGATGGTGCGCAAAAAATTGCCGCTGGGACCGTAAACCACGACCTCTTTGCGGACCGTGTCAGCCACATACAGGCTGCCCTCGTCATCCAGGGCCAGGTTGATGGGTTTTTTCAACTTGCCGAAACTGTAGTCGCCCTTCAGATAGTCAAAGGTGCGGGCGGCAAAATCGATCACAATCACCCGGGAAGCCCCGGGGTCGCAGACATACAGCTTCTGACCCTGAACAGCGAGGCCGTAAGGCTTGAGCACCGGCTTGACCTGGTCCTTCTGCACATCGCCAACCGCAATCAGGGCAAAACCACCCCTTTTACGCTGATCCACGTCCCGGGAAGAGGAAATGCTGGTCAGGTACTGGACCCGGGGCGGATTGGGGAGCGGGGGGAAAAAAACCGGACCGTGGTTTTCAGTCACTTGAGTACCGGCACAACCAGCAAAAAGCAGACAAGCCAGCAGCAAAAAACCGAAAATATTTTTCTTCACCAATGCATCTCTCAATTTTTTCTTCATCGACCCTCCTCTTACGCTCAGGCAGCTAACAGTAAATGCACTCCAATCATCAATCCTGTCTTGGAAGAGAAGCAATTTCCATGCCTTTCCCTGAGCAATCCTGACGCATCTAATGCGGGGATAGATCCCGCAACCAAAACGGAGCTTTGCGGCCCGCAAATAAGTGCTCTTATCAGAACATTTTCTGCTGTGATTTTTCTTGTTTTTTTTGTGCAGAAAATAACCTGTAAGGCACTAAAAATGTTCATGAATCACCCGCAAAAAAAGCTGCCGGAAAATTCCGGCAGCTTTTTTCAGCTTCAAAACACTTAATTACGAACTATAACAACTATTTGTCGTGGCAGGTCAGGCAAATCTGTGAACCATCCTGGAGATTGACCAGAAAATAGTTGTCGTTGCTGTCGGTATTATGAACATCATGACAGGAAGAACAGGTCATGGTGGTTCCGTCCAGCAGCAGGTCGGCGATGGTAGGAATGTTGGGGTTGGTGGTCGGCGTCGTTTCCGGCCGGATCTCATCGTCAACCGAGGCTACGGCGGTGTAGTCAAAACCGATGGGATGGTCGTTGGTCAAGTCGCCGCCGGCACCAACGGCTATTCCGCCCCAGGAGTCGCCGGTTCTAAGGTCGCTGCCCGCCAGGCCATAATGCTGGTCCACGGCAATGGCCCCGTCATGACAGCTCATGCACAGCCGGGAAGGACCGGCCAGGGGGTCGGTGACATTGGCATCCAGGGTGTCACTGCTGTAGGGAGTAAAGGTCTGGGTGGTCATCTGGTGAGACCACAGGGGCAGATAATCCGCCGAAGCGTCATCCAGGGCGTGGTGAGGGGTATGGCAGAAGGCACAGACCCGGCCCTGAGAATCCGCGATTGAAACATTGTTCATGTCATGCTGGGAATCCACGATGCCCGTGCCCGGAGCCGACCCGGCAAATGCCGGCAACGCCCACAGGGCCATAATCACAACGCACAGTAAAACAGTCAGTTTCCTCATTGTCCGTCTCCTTTCATCTTCCTTTAACAATTTAAAATAATATCGGTGCACTCTTTGCGAGTTCAGGATGGCCTCCTCCCACCCTGGACGCCGGCTTTTCCACCCGGCATGGCAACAACCGCTTTTTCGCCCTCAACCACCTTTTCCAAAAGGTATCACAGGCATTTACTCAATTATTATTGCAGGTTGCATGCCAGACGACCCAGACTAAATTAAAACTATCACAATATTTTATTTTCATCTTTGATTTCAAATACTTAAAAGTATTTATGTCTTATCGCTCAAGCAAGAAGTTCATATAACAGCCCGGGGAAACCGGCTGATTCTGGGGCATGCAACCCACCGCCGGCACCGTGACCGGGGCATGTGCCCCAAATGGAGGTTCCCCGGTCTTTTCACCCATCCCCACCTGAAAACAAAAAAACGCCCCGGAGAAAACTCCGGGGCGTCGGCAATCAGAATCAACAACGTCCAGAACAAGGTGACTAGTAGTTTGCCGTCAACTTTGAAAATAAA
>JAOZRP010000199.1:2119-5015 GCA_029940125.1 bacterium | reverse complement strand
CATGCCGGAACATCCTGATTCCTGATTTGGGTTGCGGGCGTCAAGCCCGCCTTGGTTAGGTAAGTCTCAGATTTACTTAACTAATCAACAGCGTTCCAGGAAATCCATGAAAAAAACATTCCTCATTTTTATTGTTGTTCTGACGGCCGCCGTCGTGCTGCTGGCGGTGGTGCCGCCTTTGGTGCCGCTGACTTCCCTGCAGCTGAAGGTGGAGAACCGGCTGCAGGATTTTCTCGGGCGGCCGGTTCACATCGGCGCTTTGCGTTTCCGGGCTTTGCCGCTGCCGGCGTTTACGGCGGAAGAACTGGTGGTTGGGCGTGACGCCGCCGCCGGCGGGCCGCCGCTGCTGGCCAGTGCCTCAGTGTCGGCAGGCCTGGATCTTCCGGCCCTGGTCCGGGGCCGGATCGCGGTTGACACCCTGGTGTTTACGAAGCCGCGGCTGGCAACGGCGGCGGCGACCGACGGCTTCACGCCGGCGGGGCTGCTTTCCCTGGTGCCGGGCCTGGCTGAACCCGCGGCTGAAGTGAAAAGCGTCTTGGCAGATATCCCCGGGTCGGTCATGAGCGATGCCGGCCGCCGGCCTCCTTTTGTAGCGCCGGGTTCCAGGTTTACGGTGAAGATCGTCGACGGTGACGTCCGGTTTGCCGGGGTGCCGGGCCTGGCTGACGATCTGCAGCTGCAAGATGTTGCCGTCCGCTATACCTACGACCCCGCTCATTCCGGCGGGTCCATGTTTCGTGGCGAGGGCAGCTGCCTGGGAGGGCGTTTCAATGCCGACTTTTACTGGCATCTTCCCCGGGAAGAGGCGGAGGCGGCGCCGGGTTCCCTGCAGGTTGACGGCAAGCTCCAGCTGGTGGGCCTGCTGTTAAAAAACCTGCGCCTGCGGCTGGCGACGTCGGTGCCTTCCCTGGAGATTTCCTACGGATCGGGCAACCTGGAATTGGAAGTCAACGGCCACCCGGAAAAAGGAGTTACCTTCAACTGCCAGGCGAGTTTGAACGATCTGGTGCTTGAGCGGCAGCTGCCGGCGGAAAAGCAGCGGCTGGTGCAGAATCTTTCCTTTGAGCTGGTGGGCGGCGGCTACCTGGCGATCAAGAGCAACTATATCAATCTTAAAAGCGTGCGGTTCAAACTGCCGGGCGGTGCCGCGGTTTTTTCAAAAGGCCTGATCAAGTACGGCGACCGCCTGGTTCTTGACCTGTTGAACGACGTCAAGGTGCCGAAGCTTGAAGTCCTGGCCGCCCGGCTGCCGGCGCTGCCCGGAACCCTTGCCTTCCTGGCCGGCGACTGCAGCGGGAAAGTCAATGTCATCGGCAACCTGGCGGACAACCCGGTGCTGCGCCTGGACCTTTCGTCACAGCATCTGTCGCTGGTGAAGCCGGGAAGGGAAGGATTCTCGGCGACGGCGGGGTCGGGAAGTGAAGGTGCGGACCGCGACGTGCAGGGCGGCTGTTCCCCGTTGAAAATTATTGAACGCCTGCTGGCCTGGTCAATAGACAGCGACTGGCTGGCCGAAGTTCACTGCCGGGTTGACAAGCTGGATCTTTGTCCGGCTTCCTTCAGCGGAGTGGAACTGGTCGGGAAGAAGTTGATCAACCAGCTGGAAGTGGAAAAGCTGGCAGGCAGGACCGCCGGCGGGGATCTGCGGCTGTCGCTGGTAGTGGACGATTTGCTGCACGACCCGCTGTGGAACACCTCCCTGGTGGTTAAGAAAGTCCGGCTGGAAGAAATCCTGCCGGCCTGGCCCCTGAGCGGCGAGGTGGACGGCTCCCTGGTGCTGGGTGGGGAGGCCCCCGCGGTTGACGGCGCTTCGTCGTCGTCCTGGCTGAAAAGCATCAGGGGCCGGGGGGTGGTGACGGTGGCTGAAGGCGCTTTCAAACCCCACCGGCTGACCCGGTCCTTTTTCGGCTTCAGCCGGCTGCTTGGCCTGCAGCCCGATGACTTTCTGGCTCCCTTTAACCGTCTGCGGCTGCCGTTGAAAATTGCCGCCGGCACCTGCCGGCTGAAAAAGGTAGAGCTGGAAGCCCCCTGGTATTCATTCCGGGGCGGCGGCAGCCTGGGGCTTGACGGCGGCAGCCTGTCGTTGCAGGGCGCTCTTTTCTACGGCCGCCCCGGCGAAACCTTGCCTCCCGGCCGTTCTTTTCCCGGGCGCCGGAAGTTGTCGGCCAGGGGAAAGCCGGAGGCGCTGGTGTGGCAGTAGGGTTCGCCAGGAAACGATTGTTCCCTGGCGAACGCTGTCAGCTGTCAGCGTTCAGCAGGGAGCTTTCGGTAGAAACATTGAAGAAACAATTTGTTGAGCTGAGAGCTGATGGCTGACCGCTGAAAGCCCGTCCGGAAACAGCCGCTTCCGGATGGAAACTGCCTAGAGAAACCCGTCCAGCAGTTTTTTTCTGTCCGCCAGCGGGGCGGAAATCCAGTAGACCAGACGGTCCCGACAGAAAATATAGTGTATCTGCCCCATACCCATGAACTGGTAGATCCTGGTTTTTTTCACCCGCAGGGTTTGCGGGTCATGGAAAGGCGAGTGGGGGTTGCCGACCATCTTGTCCGCCATCAGTTCAGCCTGTTTTTGGGCCATGGCCGCGGTCTTGCTGCGGGAGATCCAGACCATGGCCGGGCGCTTCCCCGGCTTCTGGTAGGTGCCGATGGCCCCGGCCTCCGCGGCAATGCTTTTGCCGTGCAGCTGGTTGATTTTTTCCAGGGCCTCGGCGCCGGTGATCAGCTTGGCCCGCTGCCAGCCGCCGATTTTTTCCGGAAACAAGCTGCCAAGTCCAGCCGTTTCCGTCCCTTTCCCGCCGCCGCAGCCCAGCAGCAGAAGCACCAGCAGCACTGCCAATCCCACTTCCCGCATTTTTTTCATTCCCAACCTCCTTCCGACCTTTAACCCTTAACCTTA
>JAOZRP010000199.1:0-2019 GCA_029940125.1 bacterium | reverse complement strand
TCGTTTATCGCGTACCAGGCCGCCATCAGGCCGAAAATTCCCGGGATGAAAATGGCGCTGGGTTGAATGTAGCGTCGCCGGCCCCGCTGGAAGTGCTCTTCCAGCAGCTCGTCGCTGACCGCCTCCGGCGCCTGTGGTTTGACCGCAGCCGGCTCCCGGGAATAGACCACCGGCACCCCTTTCCGAATTCCTTTTTTGGCCAGGGATTTGCGCATCGCCCGGCACAGGGGGCAGCCCGACGTTTGGCTGAGGTCGCCGAAAGCAACCGCCCCGGGGTCTTTGCGGCCGCCGGCGCCCATGGCCGAGATGAAGGGAATGCCGCGCTCCAGGCAGCGGCTGATCAGGTCGGTTTTGGGATTGACGCCGTCGATGGCGTCAATGAGAAAATCGTATGTCCCGGCCAGCAGCCGGTCGGCGGTGTCGTGATGGTAGAATTCCCGCAGCGGCCGGACGTCGATATCGGGATTGATGTCCCGCAGCCGCCGGGCGGCCACGTCGACCTTGGGCCGGCCGACGGTGCTGGAAAGGGCGAAGAGCTGCCGGTTGATGTTGGTGGCTCCGACCAGGTCGAAGTCCACCAGGGTCAGGGTGCCGATGCCGCTGCGGGCCAGGGCCTCGGCGGCAAAGGAGCCGACGGCGCCGAGGCCGATGACGGCCACGTGGCTTTCTTGGAGGATTTCCAGGTCGTCGCTGCCGATTAAAAGTTCCAGCCGGGAAAAAGCGGGACTGACATTCAGGGTAGGGGAGGACGGTTTCATTCGTTTTCCCCGGTTTTTTTCATGGCCGGCAGTTTGAACAGCCGGCGGGCGTTATCTGTTGTCCTGCAGGCGGCTTCCTCGAGGGTCCAGCCTCGCAGCTCGGCGAAGGCCCGGGCGATCAGGGGGATGACGGCCGGTTCCATCTCGCTTTTGGGAACCGTGTGGCTGCCGATGTAGGGAGCGTCGGTTTCCAGCACCACCCGGTCGGCTGGCACCATCAGGGCGGTTTTCCTGATTTTCCGGGCGTTGGGGCGGGTGACGCCGCCGCCGAAGGCCAGAAAGTAGCCGAGCTCGAGAAATTTTTCGGCGAAGTCGGGGCCGCCGTTGAAAGCGTGCAGCACCCCGGTGACGCCGGGGAAATGCTTCAGCCGGTCGTAGAGCGGCTGGAAGGCCTTGCGGCAGTGAATGATGACTGGGAGGTTGAAGTCTTCGGCCAGTTCCAGCTGCCTTTCCAGGGCCTGGTCCTGGAGTTCGGGGTCGAAATGGTCGAGAGCGTAGTCGAGGCCGACTTCGCCGATGGCGGCCGGCTTGAGTTCTATGACCGCGTCCCGCAGTGCCGATTCCGGGAAGGTTTTGTTTTCCAGCCAGCCCGGGTGGATGCCGACGCCAAAAGAGATGTCCTCATGTGTCGCCGCCAGCCTGGCGGCGGCGAAGCTGGACGGCAGGTCGTAGGCCGGGACGACAATCTCTGTTACCAGCAGCTGCCGGGCGCGGCTGATCACCTGCGGCAGCCGGCTGAACAGCGGCTCGTCGGTGAGGTGGCAGTGGGTGTCGATAAAGGTGGAGGGCATTATGGTTTTCAGCTTTCAGCGGTTGGTGGAGACCTGTTGTTTGAATATGATGCACCACCCGTTCGCGGTGCTCACTAGAGAGCACGAAGAGCACGAAGAAAAAAAACAGGCCGTTTTTATGGCGGCCGGCCGTCTTTTAAAAATTTTTTCAAAAAATATTTATCAATCGCGAGCTGATTTGTCAATTAAAGGCGACGAAAAAGGAAAAGGCGCCAAAAATAGTGGCAAAAAGGGTAGGAAAGTATCCAAATTGGGTAAAACTTTTCCACTTTTTGCCATTTTGAAGAGCAGAAAAAATTAGAAATTTGTAACTTATTGAATTTAAAGGCAAAAAAAAACTTGAAAAAAGTGGCACGAATCTCGCAATACAGTCCTGCAATGATGTCGTGAAGGGTAAAGAATTACATAGTTATTATTTAAATATATTAAGAGGTAGAAAAGGAGAGTAAAGATGAAAAAAACAATGTTTA